>NZ_LSGP01000006.1 GCF_001611555.1 Anaerosporomusa subterranea | reverse complement strand
AAGAGATATGACTGTATTTCCTGCTAAAGGATGGGCTAACGGTAGGCAGGCAACAAACTGCTCCCTTGTTATCTGCAAGGTTTCTAGCATTGGCGTCGGTTGATACAGATTAACAATTCCTAAGTCCAATTCACCTCTTTCCAGAAGTTGTCGGATTGTGAAAGAGCTTTCTTCAATCGTGGAAAGCTGTATATTGGCAAACAGTTTTTTAAAACCAGCCAGTATTTCCGGAAAAAGGAATGAGCCAATCATTGGCGGCACACCAACACTAAGTGTGCCTTTTTGCAGTTTACGGTATTTATCCATTTCCGCCACCGCATCTTGCAGGCGGTTCATGATATCCTCGATTTTGGGTAAAAACACCTGCCCCTCGGCAGTCAACAGTAGTTGCTTTTGGCTGCGGTCAAACAGTAAAATGCCGAGTTTATCCTCCAACCTCTGAATGGCTAAAGTTACAGTCGACTGCGAAACATGCAGATGCTCAGCTGCCCGGGTAATGCTTTTCAGTCTGCTGGCTGTTTGAAAATATTCTAATTGCCGTAAATCCATAAAGGCCTCCTGGAATTGACTGAATTAACTAAATCAATTATAACATTGACAATATGAATTTGGCTTTATTGATTTGAAAAGATAATCTGCAATCAGGTGAAGTTTATCCGATAACCAGACCGCTGTAGGACTCCGGCTTCTAAAACTGGAGTCTTACAGCGGCTAAGTTTCCAGATAAGTGATTCTAGCTCTTCTAAGCAAACTCGAATAAATCATTAGCGGCGCACTGAGTTGAGTGCGCTTTTTTTGTAGTTGGTGATATTTCGATGTTGTCACTTGTGACTTGGGTACTATCCCCAGATTCCGATAACGGCATAAACCGCTGTTATCACGATTGCTTGCATGACGAAAATTGGGCGCAGTGTTTTTAGCAAATCTGCCTTAAAATAATCAAGAGTGACTAACAAACAAAGATGCGCAGGAGACAACATCTGGCCAGCCGTACCCATGACAAAGCAGATCATTGCCAGGTTTAGGTCACCAGGCGACAATTCAGCGATAAAGGGAAACGTGATGGCAACAAAACCTTGCGAAGTCCCTGTCAGAAGTCCGGAAATAAAAGCGATGATACCAATAGCCACAACTGATGGAACGGCTAAATCATTTAATACGATGCCAATATCGCCAACAGCGCCGGACTGGCGCAATATATTTTGAAAGAAAATAATACCGATAATACCCCATAACAGTTTGCGGTCAAACGCATGGATCAGCATGGCGCGAATATCGGCAGCACTTTGCCGCAAGATGCCGGTCACACAGAGAACGATCAGAGCCATTGACAGCGAAGCATTTAGCTTGAACAGTACGACAAGAGCCAAATTAGCTAATATCGGACTTACTGCTAACGCGACATAACGCTTGTGAGTTGTTGTGCTGATCAAATCAGTGTCCCTTTCAAGAACAGAGGCAGGGTCGGTAGTGGGTTTTAAAGGAACAACCAAGAACAACCAGCCAATCAAGATCGTAAAAACAGTTACGTAAAAACAGTTATCCATGCCATTTTCACAATGAGATCGGCAAGCGGAATGTTAGAGATTTGGCTAGCCAGCAACATGCCAGTCATAATGGGGTTTGTAAATTCCCAGACATGGCGAAACCAGTAGTTAACGGCTGATTTGACTTCGGCGGAGATCTGATAGCTTCTACTCGCATTTTCTACCAGAGGAGCCGAGAAAATAGCACCGCCGAGAGATGGCAAAAAGCCGAGGAAAGCAGGCATTGCCGCCAGAAGAACACGGTCGCTCTGCAAGAGGCGGCGGGCTGCTGCCATCAAACCGTCAATGATGCCATGCGTTCGCAGTTGATATTCAAGGCACATGACAAAGTAAAGAGCCAGGAGAATCTCCCAAGCGCTATGGCTGCTGACTGTCGCCCAGGCGGCTGTTGTCAGCTTTGGCAGCGTGGGTTCTGATAAAAAGAATAAAACGAGTGAGCCGCCTAACATGGCCTTTGCTATCGGTGTCTTAAGGCGCAATAAAAAAACAATAATGCTGAGTGTGAGAAGAATTTTCCCTGCAGCGATCACAATGAGTGCCAACTCCTAGTCTGCCAGATTACGTGTTTTGATAGTTGAACTTCCACGCTAGGCTGTATATTCCTGCTCGCTAAACTACATTGTCACTTAAGTTCGCCAAATAGAAAAGAAAACAACGTCCTCTGTCTGGCGGACAATACAACGAAGAGGACGCTTTTATTTATTAATGTGCAGGACGTTTTTCTGCTCTGTCGAAACAAACTGTAACAGAAGTCTCGGGAGGCGTATCTATGGAGTTGATTAAGAAAATCGAGAATATGAGCAAAGCATTATCAGCACAGTTTGTTATCATTGGCACGACTGTCTTCGCTTTGACGGTTGCGATCATCGTTTTTGATGTACAATTTGCTTTTCTCGGCCAATTCCCACGACCGACAGTCCGCTCTGTGGCTAAAACAGTAGCCAAGATTGCTATCGTCGCCAGCTTTCTGGCAGTGGCGTACTACTTGCTCAGAGAAATGTATCTACAGGCGCGAAAACGCAAGCTAGCGCTATCGGCTGTGAGTGACGCCTTTGTGAAAACGTGTATTTCCAGTCTGCGTTATTTACACCCGTTGTTTGGTGTATGTGCATTGAGCCTGCTGCTGGTGCATGCATATATCATGTTCTCTGGCTGGCGCGGTCCTATCGCCCATCCTAGGGTTTACTCCGGCGTTGCTGCGTTGTTGTTCATCAGCGCACTGGCAATCCTCGGTCTGAAGCTACGCCAACTACCCGCGCAGAGGATGTTTCGCAGCCTGCACCGGTATCTGGCCGCCGGATTTGTCCTCAGCTATGTGGTGCATAAGAGCTTGTAGTTTGCTAATAGGAGTGCCGCTGAGGGTAACCCGCAAGCACAAACAGTGCGCGACGAATAGTAAGATAAAAACTGCAGGGGCGACTCATGAGTCGCCCCTGCAGTTTTTATAAACGTATTAGAATTTAAAGGGAGGCTGTCACCGTATTCTTCATACTCTTGCTAATATATAGCGCTTTATCAGCAAAAACCAATAATTCATCAATAGAATTGGAGTTTTCAGGATAGGTTGCGATACCGATACTCATGGTACAGCCTCGCAGTTCCTTTTCAGATAGTGAGCGTAGCTCTTCAGCTAAAGAAATTATTGTGCTGCGGGGGAGATCCCGCAGAATAATCACGAATTCATCACCGCCGTACCGGAAAAGCGTGCGGGGTTCTACCACCGACCTAGCTAAAGCGGCAAAATCCCGTAAAACGTCATCTCCAGCTTGGTGCCCCTGCGTATCATTCAGATTTTTGAAGTTATCCAGGTCTAAAAACAGTATTCCAAGGCTTGTCAGCGAGCCGGCTTGCATTTCGCTATACAGCGACGCCAAGGTTTGGTCAAAAGCCCGACGATTATAGGCTCCGGTCAAACCGTCAATATCGGCAGCGCCGCGTAAGGCGTTATGGAGATCTTCAAGTCTTTTCACAGTGAGGTTATAGGCTTGCACGATTTCATCGAATTCGCTGGCATAGTCTGTTGGAGTAATTGCACGATATTTTCCTTTTCTAACAGAACTGAATGCTTGAACTAGTCTTTCGAACGGTTTTATATAGCGGCGCAATGTATATATGCCAATCGCAACCGCTAAGAAAATGGTAATTAGCGATACAGCGATAATTTGGTAAATCACTAAACGGCGAAGCTCTTTTAACTCAGCAGTTGGAGTACGTACCGCGACAAGCCAGTTCGATCCTGGAAGCTTAGAATATCCGATGTATTGCTCTTCGCCAGCGCCGTTAACCATAGTCACCGTGCCCGATGGTTCCTGTAGCTTGTCGAATATTGAGGCCTTCTTGCCGATACGAGACTTATCCGGATGATAAATGACGATCCCTTCAGCATCGGTGATCATGATAATTCCGTTCCGGCCAAATGACTTATTATCAAACATTGACGACAAGTAATTATCGTGCAGCCAAACAGATGCAACAACTACGCCTGAGACACTTCCGTTTTCCAAAATAGGGGTTGCAATCGCAATAACCTGGCGGTTTGCTGCGCTCGTAAAGACATTGCTGATATATGTCTCGCCTTGCATGGCGCGTGGGAAGTAATCTCTCTTTGCTACGTTAGCGCCGGTGTTTGCTCCGGTTGCGCGTAGAACGTTGCCTTGCGTATCAAGTATAAAGATCATATTAATTTCAGGAATAAGTGAGTTAACTTTATTAAGCGAGTTTGGGTTCTCTCTGATATCAGGGTCAGCAGCAATTGTTTTCACTACGTCTTGGGTTCTTGTAAAATAAGAGGCTAGGGTTTCCCCAATATTCTGAGCCGCTTTTTCATTAGTGGCTAATAATAGCGTATTCGTAGTTGAAAGAAATATCCTATCAAAAGCTAAGAATTGAATGAGGCTGCTAATAACAATGAGAATGGCAAGTAGTATTGTAACTCTATTTGCAAAACGCATCCAAGCTCCCTCAGCTTTCGCCCCAATTCATAACTTCGCGATTAATTTCGACGAATTTCGCCAAATTCCTGCCATCTTATTGTCTACCATCCATAATTGGTGTAAACTGGAGATAACTCTGAACAGAGAATCGATGGCCGTATGGATAACCTCTTCAAGGAGAAACTATGCCATATACCTATATTCTTGAATGCGCCGATGGGACGCTGTATACTGGCTGGACAACAGACCTTGACGCCCGGTTGGCTGCGCATAATGCCGGATCTGGCGCTCGTTATACCCGGGGGCGGTTGCCGGTCAAACTGGTCTATTCTGAGTATCAACCTGATCAAAGCAGCGGTCAGCGACGCGAAGCGGCGATAAAGCGACTGCCGCGGCAAGAAAAGCGGAAACTGATTGAGTCGTTTAAATTCGAAGCATAATCAGGAGCCCTCTGTGTACCCTCCGTGTATTCTGTGCACTCTGCGGTTCGAACAAATCTAAGGAGGTGAGTCATGGACGGAACAAAACGCAGCGACATCAGGCCTGGACTCCAGGTGAAGATCGTGCAAAAGCAACACCAGCGCAGCGGCCAATTGACCGTGGGAGTGGTGAAAGATATCCTGACCAGCAGCGCTGTTCATACGCGCGGAATCAAGGTTCGACTAAGTGATGGAACTGTAGGACGGGTTCACGAGATTATCGGTTAGGAGACCGTTGATAAAGCACCATCTGCGTTGTTAGCCCTGCGGGAGCGCGCTTGTCGTACCCTCCGAACGTACTGTCTGCGCGCGCTTCCTCGGGCTGCCTAGCATCTGGCACTTTCTGAACGGTCTGAGAATAGGTTTGCAACAGACTCCTGAAAAACAAAGAGGAAGGTGGATATGATGAGTAAGAGTTTTAAAGGTAATGACTTTGAGGGAGTTACTCCCACGCTTGATGAAAAAACATTTATTGCTGATGGCGCTCGCGTTATCGGCGCAGTGACGATGAAAGAATTCTCGAGCCTCTGGTTCAATACAGTCGCTCGCGGCGATGTCAATCGCATTGAAGTTGGCCGTTACAGCAATGTACAGGACAATAGCGTGCTGCATGTGGCGGATCATAATCCGTGCATTATCGGCGATTTCGTGACCGTGGGGCATAATGCTATACTGCACGGCTGTACGGTTGAAGATCATTGCCTGATCGGCATGGGTGCGATTGTACTCACCGGCGCGGTAGTTGGAAAAGGCAGTATTGTAGCTGCCGGCGCGCTAGTGAGGGAACATCAGGTTATCCCGCCGCATTCGCTGGTCGTCGGTATGCCGGCCAAAGTAATCAAGTCGATTCCTGAGGACTGGGATAAGATCCATGCCCAGGCATTGAAGTATAAAACACTTTGGACTGAACGTTATAAACTGCTGCCTGATGCAGGCGGCGAGCGTTATCATGGAGAAAAGATCGTCTAAGTGAATACAGTCTAGATAGCGAAGTTGAGCCGTTGAATAGGCTGGGACGAGGACGGGAGTAGAAAATTAGATGACGAGGTCAAGGCAAATTACTCTGTTCGGGCTGGCGATCGGTTTTTTCTGGTTTTCCCAGTATGTCTATGTGCCGGTATTCCCGGCCTATGCTCGGGAAATGGGAATTTCCTATGAAATGCTGGGCATCATCTTAGGTTCGTATGGCTTTACGCAAATGCTGTTGCGGATCCCGCTTGGCATTTGGTCAGATACCATTAACAAACGCCGTCAGTTTGTTGTTGCAGGCGTTGCGGTCAGTGTGGCAAGCTCTCTTGGCATGTGGCTATTTCCTAGTGAGATGGGACTGCTGGTTTTTCGCGCACTTTCTGGTGTGGCGGCGGCGACCTGGGTGATTCACACTGTCACATTTGCCAGTCTGTTTCAGCCTGATGAGGCAACAAAAGCCATGGGCATCGTAAATGCGATTCTCAACCTTGCTCAAGTTCTCGCCATGTTTGCTGGCGGCTTGATTGCGACCCACTTCAGCCAAGAGTACACGTTTCTGGTGGCAGCTGCGGGAGGGGTAATTGGCATCGCGCTGAGCTTTGCCGCTCCTGAGCCGGAAGAGCATAAGCGCCCAGCCTTAACTTTATCCGGATTGCTAGCTATGGCAAAACAGAGAAATTTGATGATTGCTTCGCTACTGGGCTTCTGTATCCAAGTGCTAACCTACGGTGGGGTGTTTGGCTTTACGCCGATCGCAGCCCGCCAGATTGGCGCCAGCAACTTTGAACTTGGCTTGCTGCAGACATTGTTTATGCTGCCCGGTATTATCGCTTCCACCCTAAGTGGCGCCTATTTCGCCAATCGGTTCGGTGAACGCTTCTCCATCGCTGCCAGCTTTGTCGCCACAGGTGCGGCTTATGCGATTATTCCCTCGCTCAGCGGCATCTATGGTCTGTATCTATCACAGGCGTTAGGCGGTTTTGCCCGGGGAGTGATATTTCCGCTGCTAATGGGGCTAAGTATCAGAGGTGTCGCCAGCCACCAGCGAGCCAGCGCCATGGGTATGTATCAGGCTATTTATGGTCTCGGTATGTTTCTTGGTCCAGTGCTAGTTGGGATCATTAGCGATAGAGCAGGTCTGGCCTGGGGCTTCTGGCTGATGGGCGCATTTGGCGTCGGCAGCGCGATTGTGGCGGTGATGCAATTGACAGAGCGTAAAGTCGCAATGGACAGAACAAATGTATCCGCGAGAAAGACGGAGTGAGCATTATTGATCACTTTATACATTTTTTATTCTGATGCTATTGACACTAAACAACAGTCTGGGTATAATGAAAACAATTCTATCAATCTGTGTAACACAGCGGAGGTCATTATGGCGGCTTCAACTATCGGTTTACAGTGGCAATGCTCATACTTTTTTAGCTTTAGCCTGGGCTATTTTTATAGCGTGGGTTACTTCTATATGAAAAAGTGTATAGCAACACTGGCGATGAGCCGAATAAGCTGACCGAAGCGAAAATTGAACGTTTCGAGCTTGATAAGACTCATATGAGTCTTATTTTTTTTACCAAAGATTGAGCCTAAAGAGGTTGTCGAGGGATATGGAGAGCGTTACAATTAACCACAGAGTACGCAGAGGTCGCAGAGTGGTCACAGAGGGTTGCTGCTTATATACGGCATAATATGGAGGCAATAGAGATGGCTGATGTATTGATTACTCCGGCGAAACTACAGGGGAATGTAACGGTTCCGGCTTCGAAGAGCATGGGCCATCGGGCTGTGATCTGCGCCGGGTTGGCGCAAGGGACATCAATCGTCGAGGGAGCTACTCTCTCTGATGATATCAATGTGACAATTCAAGGCATGCGGGCAATGGGTGCGGTTATCCGCATTGACGATGACAGGCTGGTAATTACCGGAGCTGGCGGCGTTAATCCCGCTGAAACAAGTATTGATTGCGGCGAGTCTGGTTCAACCTTGCGGTTTCTCATTCCGTTAGCGCTGCTCGGGAATCAGAGGGTGACTTTCACCGGCCGCGGCAGATTGGCCGAGCGTCCGATTACTGAATACGCGGATATCTGTCGGCAGCAAGGACTCGGTTGGGAAAGTGGCGGCGGCCTCCCGGTAACTGTGCAGGGGCGACTGAAGTCTGGCCAGTTTAACTTGCGTGGTGATGTCAGTTCCCAGTTCCTGTCCGGCTTGCTGTTCGCCCTGCCGCTTTTGCCGGGAAACTCCACCATCAATATAACTACTCCGTTAGAGTCGAAGGGCTATGTCGACCTGACCCTGTCGGCTCTGGCCAAGTTTGGAGTAACGACTAGCCATTGCGAGTACCGGGAGTTTTATATCCGCGGTGGCCAGACGTATAAACCGCGTGACTATACGGTTGAGGGAGACTTTTCACAGGCAGCGTTTTGGTTGGTAGCCGGTACGATCGGGGGTGAAGTGGTGAATTGCTGTAGCTTGTCAGAGGCCTCTTTGCAAGGCGATAAGGTGATCGCCAGCTTGATAAACACCGCCGGCGGCTCAATCCGATTTGTCGATGGGGTCCTTACAGCGTCACCAACAGCTACTCACGGTACCGTCATTGATGCAGCCGATTGCCCGGATTTAGTCCCGGTGCTGGCTGTCTTGGCAAGCCTTAGCAAAGGCGAAACCCGTATTATCCGGGCCGGACGCTTGCGAATCAAGGAATCTGATCGTCTGGCCTCTACTGCTCGTGAGTTAAGCAAGCTCGGTGCAGACATCAGAGAAGACGGAGATTCCCTCGTTATTCAAGGCAAGCCTCAGCTTGATGGCGGTGAGGTTGATAGTTGGCAGGATCACCGCATTGCGATGGCCTTAGCGATTGCTTCTATCCGCTGTAAACAGCCGGTTCTGATTCACGGCGCTGAGTGTGTTAAGAAATCATATCCAGGATTCTGGCAGGATTTTGTCAGTTTAGGAGGGATGGTCAATGAGCGCAGTATGGGGTAGAAAAGTTCGCTATACGATTTTTGGCGAGAGCCATGGCGTGGGAATCGGCATAGTGATTGACGGACTGCCTGCCGGCGTTATGTTGGACCAAACTTTGATACAGCGAGAAATGGCGCGGCGAGCCCCTGGTCAGAGCGACTTGACAACCCCTAGGACTGAGACTGATGCAGTGAGTATCATCAGCGGCTTATACCAGGGACGGACAGACGGCTCACCGCTTTGTGCAATGATAAAAAACAGTGATACTCGTTCTGCCGATTATGCTGCTGAGCCGCGTGTATTCCGGCCAGGGCACGCCGACTACACAGGGTTTATCAAATATGGCGGACACAATGACCCGCGCGGAGGCGGCCACTTCTCCGGTCGCCTGACTGCACCGCTGGTATTCGCAGGGGCTATCGCCAAGCAATTGCTGACAGCTGCAGGTATTAGCATCGGGGCGCATATCGCGCAAATCGGTGATGTAAAAGATACAGCCTTTGATCCAGTTGCTATCTCTGAAACTACGCTCGCCGAGTTAGGCAAGTCTGGTTTTCCCACTCTTGACCTAGAGGCTGCGGCTAGTATGCGTCAGGCCATTCACTCAGCCAGAGAGCAAGACGATTCAGTAGGCGGAGTGATCGAGGCAGCTGTCATCGGGCTGCCGGCTGGAATGGGAGACCCATTTTTTGATTCTGTAGAAAGCGTATTGGCGCATTTGTTATTCTCGATTCCGGCAGTCAAAGGCGTGGAGTTTGGTGCAGGTTTTGCATTGGCCGGTATGCGCGGCCACCAGGCAAATGATAGCTTTGTTAAACATGCTGACAAGATACAGACTGCCACTAATAACAACGGCGGTATCTTGGGCGGTATCACCAGTGGGATGCCGCTGCTGCTGCGAGCAGCGTTTAAGCCGACACCATCAATTGCCAGACAGCAAAATACGCTTAATGCCAATGGCGATACCGAAGTTTTAGTGATAAAAGGACGCCATGACCCATGTATCGTTCCCCGGGCAGTGCCGGTTGTTGAAGCGGTGATTGGATTAGCTATTTGGGATATGTTGTAGGATTGTAGAATAGTAGGATAGTAGGATAGTAGGATAGTAGGAGGAAAGTAGTATGCAAATGCAAGAACGATTGGTTGAAAAGCAAAATGTCGTTTTCATCGGGATGCCAGGCAGTGGCAAGAGCACTCTAGGCCGTTTGACTGCAGAACGTCTGGGTTGGGAATTCTACGATACTGACCCGCTTATCGAGCAGCGAACCGGACGGAAGGTTAGCGAGATTTTCCATACCGATGGTGAAGAAGCCTTCCGGTGTCTGGAAACAGAAACCATCCGCGAGTGCTGCCAAAGGCGGCGGGTAGTCATCGCTACCGGCGGCGGCGCCGTCACCCGACCAGAGAATATGGCGATGCTGGCTGCAACAGGCCGGTTGATCTATTTGGACCGGCCGCTTGACGTGATCGCAGCCTGCAATTTGCACGATCGGCCGCTGCTAGCTGGCGACAGCCGCAGACTATATGTCTTGTTTGATCAGCGTAAGCCGTTATACGAACAATATGCCAACTGCAGGGTTGCGAATGTGCAGCCCCTCGATAGAGTTGTTGAGACTATTCTTACGGCAATTTAGGCAGAGGACTGGATGGTGGAGGATGTTATGATCATTTCAACTACTACCTTACAAAAGCAAGTCGTATACTTTTTTAGCTTTAGCCTGGGCTATTTTTATAGCGTGGGCTATTTCCCTTGGAGAAAGTGCATAGTACCGCTGCCAATGAGCCGAATGATCTGAACGAAGACTAAAACTACGCGTTCGGAATGAGACTCAAATGAGTCTCATTTTTTTTCTAAAAAAAGGAGGAAAAACTAATGGTAATTGTCCTGCACCCCTCAGCAACTCAGGCGCAGATTGAAGAATTAAAGGCAGAGGTAGAGAAGGAAGCTTGTTCTATCTGGCCTATTCAGGGAAAATTTATTCTGGTCTTTGGCGTGGTAGGTGACACCGGACGCTTGGATAGAGACCGTCTATTGAACAAAACGTATGTGGATAAAGTCTTATCAGTTCAGGAACCGTATAAAAAAGCGAACCGGATGTTTCATCCGGAAAACACTGTCATCTCTATCGAAGGCGCCGAAGTCGGCGGCGAGCGGCTGGCCGTTATTGCCGGGCCCTGTTCGGTGGAAAGTGAAGCACAAATTGTCGGCATTGCCAGGCAAGTTAAGGAATCCGGAGCGACCCTGCTGCGCGGCGGCGCATTCAAGCCTCGCACTTCTCCCTACAGTTTTCAGGGCATGCGTGAAGAAGGGCTCGAACTGCTGAAGATTGCCCGACAGGAAACTGGACTGCCGATTGTGTCTGAGCTGATGTCTATCCAAATGCTTGAACAGTTTGTGGAGACGGTGGACGTCATCCAAATCGGGGCAAGGAATATGCAAAACTTTGACCTGCTAAAGGAAGTAGGCAAGACAAGCAAACCCGTGCTGCTGAAACGCGGCCTCAGCGCCACCATTGAGGAATTATTGATGTCTGCCGAATACATCATGGCAGAAGGAAACGAGAATGTCATCCTTTGTGAACGAGGTATTCGCACATTTGAAACCTATACCCGCAATACGCTCGATTTAAGCGCCGTGCTGGCTCTGAAACGGTTAAGCCATTTGCCGGTCGTGGTTGATCCCAGCCATGCTGCAGGAATGTGGTGGATGGTGGAAGCGTTGTCAAAGGCGGCAATTGCCGTCGGTGCAGATGGTGTGATGATCGAAGTTCACAATGATCCCACTAATGCAAAATGCGATGGCGCACAGTCTATCAAGCCAGAGCGCTTCGCGGTTTTAATGCAATCACTCAGGGAACTGGCTCGCATTGAACGGCGTGTTATTTGAAGTAGGGAGAGGTTATAGTGGAGAAAATCACGGTTAAGTTGCCAGATGTCTCTTATGACATATGCATTGCAAACGGGCTGCTGTGTCAGGCGGATAAACTGCTCTGTCAAGTGACAGCCAGTAAAAAGGTTGTTATAGTGACAGATGAAACTGTCGATGGTCTGTACGGAGAACGCCTTGTTATGAATCTAACGGCGGCTGGTTTTCAAGTTGCGAAATTCATTATCCCGCCTGGTGAAACCAGTAAGTCGCTTGCCATGCTGGAAAAACTATATAGTTCGTTTTTAGAGGCTAAGCTGACTCGCTCAGATCTCGTGATCGCTTTTGGCGGTGGAGTAGTGGGCGATTTGACAGGGTTCGCGGCGGCGACATATCTGCGCGGCATAGCCTATGTGCAAATTCCAACTACTTTGTTAGCGCAGATAGATAGCAGCGTGGGCGGTAAGACAGCGATCAATCTGCCGCAGGGCAAGAATTTGGTTGGCGCCTTCTACCAGCCTGCGGTGGTGCTTATCGATCCGGAACTTCTCCGCAGTTTACCCCAGCGGACGTTGCGCGATGGGATGGCGGAGACGATCAAGTATGGCGCGATCGCCGACTGGAATTTGTTTGAGCAGTTGGTGGATTGCCGCAGCCGAGAGGAGTTCTTAAGTCAGGCAGATCGTGTGATTGCGGCCTGTTGCCGCATCAAGCGGGATGTGGTGGAAGAAGATGAAAAAGACATTGGCAGACGGATGATTTTAAACTTTGGCCACAGTATCGGCCATGCAATTGAACAGGTTTATCGTTATCAAACCTATACTCACGGCGAGGCAGTCGCCATTGGCATGGCCAAAATCACTGAGCGTAGCGAAATGCTCGGCCTAAGCCAACCAGGAACTGCTGCCAGGCTGCGTGAAGCGCTCATAGGGCAGGGGCTGCCGATTGAGACTGAGGGTTGGGATCGAACAGCGTTGTTTAACGCTATGACGCTAGATAAAAAGAACGCAACAGACGGATTACAGCTTGTTGTGCTTCGGGCGCTTGGTCAGGCAGACGTGATTCGAATTAGGTTAAATGATGTGGCAGACGCTTTTCTATAAGCTAGGAGGTATCGATGATGAGATTTTACGGTTTGCTAGGGGAAACACTTTCACACAGTATCTCTCCGGAGATTCATGGTTTCCTTTTTCGACAGCTGAACATTGAAGCGTCGTATTCTTTGTTCCCTGTGCCTCCTGATAAATTGGCTGACGCGTTATATGGGCTGATACTGTTGGGATCGGGCGGAGTCAATGTCACAATTCCTTACAAGATGAAAATTATCCCTTTACTTGATGAGCTGACTGATGAGGCGCGTGCACTTGGCGCAGTGAATACCGTTCTATTCAGAAATGGTCGTACCATCGGCTATAATACCGACTATGCAGGGTTTGGCTTGATGCTGAAACAGCATGGAATCGAAGCGGCAGGGAAAACGGCGGTTATACTTGGCACAGGCGGCGCAGCCCGTACGGCGGCTTGCTGGTTGAGTGATCACGGCGCGGCTAACGTGAAGTTGGTTAGTCGCCGCCCCGCAGGTGCAGGACGTTTTGATGTCTTGTCCTACAATGACCTCACGAATCTAACGCACACAGATATTTTGGTCAATGCGACCCCGGTGGGCATGTATCCGCATATCCATGAGACGCCGCTGGCCAAAGCTTTGCTAACACGTTTCGGCGTAATCATTGATCTGATTTACAATCCGCTGGAAACACGGCTGATGCGAGAAGGACGCGAACAAGGAATTTATGCGGTAAACGGGCTGACCATGCTAGCGGCTCAAGCCGTAGCCGCCGAGGAGATCTGGCAAGGACGCAGCATTGCTGAGGAACTGCTGGAACCGGTATGCGAATTTTTATCCGACTTGCCGGAACACACTCACAATTTGGTCTTTATCGGTATGCCGGGAAGCGGTAAGAGTACATTTGGCCGATTGGCAGCCGATCGGTTGGGCTGGGAGTTTTGTGATACTGATCCTTATATTGAGCAACGAGCAGGGAGATCTATCTCGGAAATTTTCCGCCTGGAAGGCGAGGAAGCATTCCGACGGCTGGAGACAGAAGCAATTCGCGAGTTTAGTCGCAGGCGACGGGTAGTTATTGCAACTGGTGGCGGCGCCGTAACCCGTCCGGAAAACATGGCTCTTTTAGAAGCTACTGGCCGACTGATTTATCTTGACCGGCCAATTGAAATCATTGCCACTTCTAATTTGACCGGCAGACCGTTGCTTAACGGTGATAAAGGGAAGCTGTATAGTCTATATGAAGCAAGAAAACCGCTATACGAGCGTTATGCCCATTGCCAAGTACTCAATAAGTACTCGCTGGAGCGAGTGTTAGATAGCATATTTGAGGATTTAAAAAGGAGGAGCAACTAATGAACATTCTGCTAATTAACGGACCGAACATCAACTTTTTGGGGATTCGCGAACCGGGGATCTACGGGGCGAGAAGCTATTCTGAGCTGATTGCTCTGGTACAGGAAGAAGGCAAAAGACTGAAAGTTGCTGTGGATTGTTTTCAGTCAAACTGCGAAGGTGAAATCGTTGACGCCATACAAAACGCCTATGGTAGATATGACGGTATTATCATCAATCCGGCTGCGTATACGCATTACAGTATTGCGATCTATGATGCGCTCAAGGCAATTCCTATCCCGGCAATCGAGGTGCACATCTCCAATACCCATGCCAGAGAAGAGTTCCGCCATCGCTCAGTCACCGCCCCCGCCTGCGTTGGTCAAATAATGGGGTTGGGATTTAAGGGATATGTAATGGCTCTGATGGCTTTGGTTGATATGAATTGCGAAACCAACAATAAAGGTTGAAGGTTAGGTGTAGGAGGAGCTGACCGGGGACTGGCAACAAGTCCTCTGCTGTCTATAGCTGGTTTAAACCGAACATTATATAAATATAAAAACAATAAAAGAGCGGGTTCCCGCTCTTTTATTTATTTAAGTTGATTCTTTGCTGCTGCTGTGGTCTTATTGTGCATGTCTGCAGCAGTAGCTTCTGGATACTCACCAACCGGAACAGGGCTGTATAGAAAGTCGAATTCTGCGTCATACGAGCTCTGGATATCTGGACCATCAAAGGATGTTACGTGGAGAGACTGCTTTTTGCTGGTGTCATTGTTAGTTTTCTGCGTCATCTGGTCACCTCCGCTTGGCTGCTTCTCAAGATTTACCCACCCATCATATCAGGTTCGTTGATAGAAAAAGATTTCGGTCTGGGCGTTAGCGGCTGTTCGTGCTCCCAAGGACCCTGGCTATCCTCCTTTTCTGAGATTTTGGCGAACTGATTCGTAAATTGGCTATTCTCAGCCTCGGTAGTCGCTTTTTCTGGCAACCGCATCACCTCCTGGTATTAGTTTGTCCCAACGCTGACAATTCATTGATAAATCTATAAAGAAAAAGTAACTTTTGTAGCGTAGGGGGCGGAACACTAGTGCCACGAGACGACACGAGCGCCACTACAACGATAACGAAACTTTTGTGTCGCTCGTGTATCGCTAGTGCCACTAGTGTTCATCGTACTTTCTTTATGTTCGCAGCGATCTTTCTTATTTGTCAGCATGACTTGATCTTGATGCGGAGACGCTAATCAAATAAAGGGTGCCAACTATTTTGGAGGGATGTAGTTTGGTTCGCAAGAAACCAACCGTAATTTTCGATTTTGACGGAGTCATCAATAGCTATGTCAGCGGCTGGACAGGTGCAGACAATACGCCAGATCCCCCGGTCGAGGGCATACGGGAAGCAATTGCCCAGATACGTCATTACTATCGCGTGGTAGTTGTTTCTTCCCGCTGCTATCAACCGGGGGGAATTGAAGCCATTCGTGCCTGGTTAGATAAATATGATATTGCAGTCGACGATGTTACCGACGAAAAGCCGCCTGCTAAAGTGCTTGTCGACGACCGCGCGATACTATTTGACGGCAACGCGACGGTTTTGCTAGATAAAATCAATACGTTTCAGCCTTGGACAAAGCGAAATAAGAGTAACGAAACAGGTCGACGTATCAAACCGTAAAGTTTGCGAGGGGATCGCGAGAAGGGGCGAAGCATACTGTTGAAGCGCTTTTCGGAGCCAATATATGCCTGTTAAAAGGAATTTTGTCTCGCAGGGATTGGGCAACTCTTTGGAGAATTGAGACATCAGCATAGATCCTGGAGGTTTGCCCATGAATAGACGGCTGCTGATACTTGGTTTAATCGTATTGCTGTTGGTGAGCGCCGCTGTTGCCTTTCGTACAACTACGTATCAAACGAAGCCTGTTTTTCCTCCGCCAGTTGAGGGACCTGTGCCGTCAGTGCAACAGAAAGAGCAGCAACAACAGGATACCCCTGCTCTGGTCGGAAAAGAGGAAGAACCGGAGGAAGAACCGCGAGGACATACTGAGCGAACTCCACTCCAGAAAGATCAGTTAATGGAGCAACAGTCACCGACTGACAATAATCTTACTCTGCGAAAGGCAAAACCTAGGGAAATCATCCCTGGTGTAATAGTAGAGAATAAAGAACTTAGAATCCAGTTGGAGCAAGCGAATGAAAGTCTACATATCCGCCGTTCAAATAATGAGCAGGTGCAGATATTGTGGAAACAAAAATTTTAACTTTCGCTTGGTGCTAACAGCATTGTATCAAGCGTAAGCTTGCACACGTTAGCATTATCGCCAACGCTGATAAAGCTTTTCGAATCAGCTCTGGCGCGGTGGCACAGACGTACAAAGTTAACAAGAGAAGAGAAGGAAGCCCCGCTGCCAGCGCAGTGGGGCTTCCTTCTCGCTAATTATTCTTTATATGCGCGATTAACTACTTCCACAAGTATCTTCACACCGTTCGGCAATGCGCTTAGATCAAATGACATGGCAGGGTGGTGCAGGCCGGGCTTTAGGTCGCAGCCGAGGCCAATATAGCCGGCTTTGAGCCGGGGATATTTCTTGACGAAGAAGTGGAAGTCTTCACCGCCGGGGGAGACGATGGGGGCGAGCACTCCTACGGGGCCTAAAACGGAATTGATTGCACTACGGGCGGTGGCGACCATGCTATCATTGTATTCAGCTGCTGGGACGCCGCCTTTAACCTTGACGGTTCCTTTGGCGCCTACACTGACTGCCGCGTTTTCGACCGCTTTGGTTACTTTAGCAATCAATTCATCCATTACGTCATTCTGTTGGGCTCTCAGGTCAAACGCCATTTCCGCTAGGTCGGGGATTGCGTTTAGTGTTGCGCCGCCTGCCTGCAGTTTCGTCGTCTTGACAGTGCAAGGCACGACAGGATTGATGCGGATAGCATTGACTGCGTTGACAACTGCGGCTGCTGCGTCGATGGCGTTGACGCCCAAATGCGGTCTCGCGCCGTGGGCGGTCAGACCCTCGATTGCCGCCTCGACAATGTATGATGCGCCATGGTAGAGAGCAGGAGTGGCTTGCCCGGTCCGTGCTTCTTGAATCGGGCGGAGATGGATGCCGAATATAATGTCGACTCCTTCAAGGGCGCCAGCCTCGATAACGGATAAGGCGCCTGTCAGCTTTTCTTCGGCTGGCTGAAATAAAATTTTGAGCTGGCCGCAGGGAATCCCTGCCTGCTTCAGAATTTTGGCAGCGGTCAGTACCATCGCCGAGTGTGCGTCATGGCCGCAGGAATGAACGATCTTTTCCGCACCATCAACCGTATGAGACAGTGCGTCCATATCTGCCCGCAGCATAACGACTGGACCAGGCTTGCCGCTGTCAAGAGTTCCGACAACTCCGGTGCCTCCCAAGCCTGTCTTAACGCTGAATCCAGCAGCTTTTAATTCTTCAGCCAGATAGGCGGCTGTTTTATGTTCCTGAAACCCGACCTCAGGCATAGTGTGAAGCACTTGATATACTTCTAAAACACTGTTTTCGTGAGTACTCATTGACACTGATTCCTCCATTTGCAGCTTTATATGCTGAATCTCATATGCAACGACGGTTTTCTTACTACGCGAAGAAGCGCATGATGATCATAGCGATACACGCGTTAAGTATGCAGATGCCGAACATGACGGGGTAATAGCGGCTCTGTACGCCAGCTGTGCCAAGTAGCCGTCCCATGTATTGAACCTGAGATCCCATCAAGAAAATAGCAGGCAACAAGATGGTGGCATGGGTTGCAGTCAGGACTTTGCTAGCAAAAAGGGATGCTGCTACACCGACGCCGCCGCCCATTGACAGCCAAGCGCCAATTAGTACGGCGATCGCTTGGCCAGGCAGACCGAAAACCGCCATTACCGGGCCGAATACATTGCCCATAATGGTCAACAGACCAGTGACTCTTAAAATTTGGATTAACACATATGCCATCAGCACGTTGGGAAGAATGCTATTGACTCCCACATTCCAGCCTTTACGCGCCCCGTCAACAAATACGTCGGCTAAGGTTCTTTGCGTCATATCAAATCCCCTCCTTATCGACTTTGCCCAGATAGATGCGCATTAAGTTGGCACCGAAAAATTTCAGGATGAAGATAAGTGCCAGCGGCAAGGCGATCGGAACTGTGCACATTGCAAATAGTGCGGCACCGGTAGAGAGGAAGTTAGTAATTGTGCCGCCGGCGGAGAACTGAAAGGCGGCGAATATCGTCTTTTCTCTTTCTGTGATCGTTCCTGATTCTTTCAGCATGCGGGTCATGCTAGCGCCGGCATCGGTGCTCTGCAGGCTACTGACCAGCGCCAGGCCGGCAATTCCGGGAATGCCCAGAAGGGGCTTTAGTACCGGGGTTAATAGCTTCTGCCCAGCTTTTAGGCCGCCCAGGTGGTCGACAATTTCCACGACTCCCAGCGCCAGCATGACGGCTGGAAATAGTGTGAGGGCAAACAGGAAGCCGTCACGCGCCCCGATACCGCCCTGCCCTTGGAAAGTAGCCTTAGCGGTGTCTTTCATGGTACCGAAAGTGCCGTTGATAGTATTGAAATCCAATGCGGTAATTGGTCCTTGCTGTTTGGTCAACAGCCCTGAAAAGAAGAGAATGGCAAATAACAGAGCTGCGTAGCCGTACCAAGGGACTTTGACTGATCCTGGCGAGTTCTTACTTTCCTCGAACACAATGACACCTCCATATCCATTTAGGGATTCCCGAGGATAAGGGATGTTTTCGTCGCTTATCCTTAGGAAAATCCTACCAGTAAATGGAATTTGTGTCAATTGCAAAAGTCAGTATACAACACAAAGTCCTCGCAGATTGCGAGGACTTTGTGTTGCCTGAATAGTATTGTCTTATTTCTCTACATCTTCCGGATCCATGATGGCAATGTCGCCTTCTTCGCCTGTACGGATGCGGATCGCATTCTCGATTGGATAGACGAAAATTTTTCCATCGCCGATCTTGCCAGTGCGACAAGCTTTCTTTGCCGCTTCCAGCACTGCTTCGACAGGGACTTCACAGACAACAATTTCAATTTTAATCTTTGGCAGCAGATTGATTGCATACTCCTGACCACGGTAGACTTCAGTGTGTCCTTTTTGCAGTCCGCAGCCAAAGACTTGGGAGACGGTCATGCCGGTAACGCCGATTGCGTACATCGCTTCTTTAAGCTCTTCGAGCTTGCCAGGGCGAGTGATAATATCGATTTTAGTCATCTTTCGCATCATTCTTCCTCCTACGCTTCTGCTTTACGGGCTACGCTGGGGATGGGTACACTATCATCCATAGCGGCAAAGGCAGATAATGAGATCGGTGAGCCGGAGGCAAGATCTTGGTAAGCATAACCGCGCTCGCCATGTTCGCTGAGGTCAAGGCCTTGTATTTCTGCTTCTTCCTCAACCCGTAGTTTCATCACAAGACTGAGACCTTTGAGAATAATCAAGGTTGCTACTATCGCAACAATCCAGGTAGCGGCTGCACCGTAGAATTGAAGCAGCAGTTGTTCCGGATTGCCAAAGAACAGCCCATCGGCGCCGGCGGGGTTAATCGCTTTTGAACTGAATAAGCCGGTAGCCAGTGCACCCCAGGTGCCGCCAACGCCATGGACGCCAAACGCATCCAGTGAATCATCATAGCCAAGTTTGGCCTTTACAATGCTAACAGCACCAAAGCAGACGATACCGCCAATCAGGCCGATGATAATGGCAGGCATGACGCCAACAAAACCGGCTCCGGGAGTAATGGCAACCAAACCGGCGACACAACCGCTGACTGCGCCGAGAATCGTGGGTTTGCCATGAATCATCCACTCCGCAGCGACCCAGGAGATGGTAGCAGATGCTGCTGCGAGATGAGTGGTCATGAAAGCGCTGGCGGCTAAGCCATTGGCGCCGAGGGCGCTACCAGCATTGAATCCGAACCAACCAAACCAGAGTAGTGAAGCGCCGAGGACTGTCATCGGCAGATGATGAGGCAGTATGCTTTCTGTGCCATAGCCTTTACGCTTGCCTAAATATAGCGCGACTACCAGACCGGAAACGCCTGAGAGAATATGGACAACAGTGCCGCCAGCGAAGTCGAGGACGCCGAGTTCGCGCATCCAGCCGCCGACTCCCCAGACCCAGTGAGCAACTGGATCGTAAACAAAGGTGGCCCATACCAAGGTGAATACGACAAAGGCGGAGAATCGCATGCGTTCGGCAAAGGCACCGGTGATGAGTGCCGGGGTGATAACAGCGAACATTCCTTGGAAAGCAACAAAGGCAAGATGGGGAATAGTTGCTGCATAGTCTGGATTAGGTTCCATGCCGACGCCATTCAGACCGACCCAATCCAGACTGCCGATCAAATGGCCAATATCTGGTCCAAAGGCCAGAGAGTAACCGAAAAGCGCCCATTGTACGGAAATGAGTCCGAGAACGAAAAAGCTTTGCATGATGGTGGCTAATGCATTTTTCGTGCGGACCATGCCGCCATAGAACAGCGCGAGGCCTGGGGTCATCAACATGACTAAAGCTGCGCTGATCAGAATGAAGCTGGTGTCCCCAGCATCAACTGTTACTGCTGGCGAGGAGCCGTCAGCAAATGCGACTGAACTAACCAGAGTAAAGAGAACGGTGAATAAAAGTAGTAGACCAGGACGTTTCATAATTAATCCCTTCCCTTCGTAAATAGTAGGCAATTTTAAAACCAAAAGCGCCCCAGAGCAATTAAGCCCTAGGACGCCTTCGTCCCTGTAGACAGAAAAAGCCTTGGTGAATTATTTCACCAAGGCTTCATTGCCTACCGTATCGGTTTATATTGATACTATAGCAGGGAGTGGAATCAGTGTCAATAGCCTTTTGTGATATCAGAATTTTAAGTTTTCCAAGGGCGAAACTACGATAAAGGATGCAGGAAGTTGCGAATAGAGAGAGAACACATACTGCATGCGGCGAGGTGATGACAAAGCCGATGAGGGGAGGGGCCTTCGTGGATAGAGTCACGCTTACAGAACAAGCAGTGGAGTATATTCAGGCTCGCGGCGGCAGTGTAGTGGTCGAAGAGAGCAGGCCGGCGCGAATCGGCTGATGCAGACTCAATATGGGCCCGTCCGTGAGACTGGGCGAACCACAGCAACCACTACGTTATCTGAGGTTGGAGAGTAAGGAAATCACCATATTTTTCGATCGGCGATTACTTCTTAGTCAACCGTTCACCATCGGTTTGAAGAACTATTGGTTATTTAAATCACTAGAGGTCATAGACTGGAGAATGATATAGAAAAGACTTAAGTCTTTTCTATATCATTCTCGAAATAATTCACGATGAATTGTTCTTTAGCAGGAAAGTGGCAATTCCGCCAGAAATGTGAAAAGAGAAGAGATGAAAAACAAGGAGGAAAACGGATGTCTATCGGAGTTGCCATACTTGGTGCTGGTCTGGTCGCCAATGTCCACGTCAGCGCGTTGAAAGAAGTTTCTGCAGCCAATATCTGCGGGGTGTGGGGGCGGACTGAGTCCTCCGCTCGGGCGTTTGCCGACCGGCATGGGATTGCTTGCTACAGCCAATTTGCCGATGTTCTCGCTGACCCATCTGTCGATGTTGTCGTAAACTGTTTGCCGTCAGGCAATCACGCCGAATTCGGCATTGCGGCGGCTGCGGCTAAAAAACATGTGATTGTAGAAAAACCAATTGATATTACTAGTGAGCGGGCGAATGAGCTGATCGCGGCTTGTCGTAATCAGGGAGTGAAGCTGGCTGTCATTTTTCAAAACCGCTTTACGCCTGCGGCTTGCCAAGTCAAACAAGCGCTGAAGGCGGGCGTATTAGGCAAGCTGCTCCTCGGTGACGCCTATGTTAAATGGTATCGGTCGGCTGAATACTATCAAGCCAACGCTTGGCGCGGCACACTAGCGATTGAGGGTGGCGGCGCGTTGATCAATCAGGCAATTCATACTATCGATCTGCTGCAATGGTTGATGGGCGGGGTGAAAAGCGTGGTCGGCATGGTGCGGACTACTACTCATAGCATTGAAGGTGAAGATCTCGGTGTTGCCATGGTCGAGTTTGCAAATGGTGCGCTAGGCGTAATCGAAGGCTCTACCGCCATTCTTCCGAGCTATAAAGAACGGATTGAACTACATGGGCAAAAGGGAACCATCATTCTCGAAGGCGGTAACATCCGCGAGTGGAAGGTAGAAGGAATGGATGAAGCCGATTATGTTCAACCGGAGAAAGTCTCCTATGGGGTGACCAATTCCCCGGCAATCTCGTATGTCAATCATAAAGCGCAATATGAGGAAATTTTTGCTGCTATTGGCCAGGATCGTGAGCCTCTAGTCAATGGTGAGGAAGGGCTGAAAGCGCTCGAAATCATTCTCGCGATCTACAACTCGTCCAAGACGGGGGAACGGGTGAAACTGAGGTAGTTGAAAATATTATAAAAAATGAAGGAACAAATTACGTTAACCGCAGAGTACACAGAGGGTGCGCTGAGGGCACGGAGGGTCTCGGATTTATATAATAAACCGTAGCCCTCTGTGGCTCCCTCTGCGTACTCTGCGTACTCTGTGGTTAGCGATTTTTTTATAGACGCTCTGCTGCTTTTAACAGTCGCTTATGCTCATACATCCGATCATCTGCTAGTATAACTAGTAGTTCTAAGTCGCCAGCCTCTGCCGGATAAGAGGCTCCGCCTGCGGCAAGCGCAAAGGTGAGGTCATAGCCTTCGAGCTGAATGGCGGCAAAGCTTTCGCGCAGAGTCTGAATGATAGTCTCACCTGCTGCCTGGTCAACCCCTGGATAGACGGCGGCGAACTCATCTCCACCAAGGCGGGCGGCGAAAGCAGGACGTTGAATGTGTTGTTTGAGTTGCTTGCCGATGAGCTTTAACGCCTGGTCGCCAGCGCTGTGGCCGAGATTGTCATTGACATATTTGAGACCGTTCATATCGAGATAGACAACCGTGAAAGCTGTTCCGTCACGGTCGGCGGCTTCTTTCACAGCATCAAGTTCAGAGAAGTAAAAACGCCGGTTGGGAAGTCCGGTTAGACTGTCTTCAAAGGAAAGGCGGGTAATAGTCGCCTGACTGTTTGCTTGTGCGATAATAAGAGTGGCGAATTGTTGAAACACCTTAGCTTTCTCGACATCGTTAGTGGTAAAACGGCGGAAACGGCGGAAGATCGTGAGGATAATCAGACCGTAATATTGGTCGCCTACTGCAAGTGGAATATACATGACTTGTTTGGCTTTACTCAAGATAATGGGGATCTCCAATGAAATCTGCGAATTTTCGGCATCAGTCTGAAACCATTCCAGCACATCTTCTGGATGATTGATTAAAGTAATGTTGTTTCCGATCTTCTCCATAAACAGCTTGAGGTCGAATTCGCGGCCAACGGTAAGAAAATTGCTGTATTTGCCCCAAACATAATTGGCCTGACAGATAGTATCTTTCTTGCGGGTGTAAACAGCAATTCGTTCGGCGATGGGTAGAATTTTGCGTAATTTGCTCATCTGAATTTCGATGATTGGTTCTAAGGAGATATCTTCTTTCAGCAGTTCGGCGTTCATCTTCGCCATTTCACCTAACGTGTAAAAATGATTGATGACACCTGACCAATATACTGCTCTAAACAGGAAGCAATACGCGACAGCCTTGTAGATATGGCCAAACAGGTTGTAGACATCATGGACTTGGGTATACATGGTGAAGGTTGATTCTGACAGGATAGTCATGATCCCGAAATAGGATAAACTAAGGTAGACATTTTCCATAATGCCGCTAGATTTTCGCCAGGTGATTAGTAGAATAACGCAATGCAGCGCTATTAATCCGTATTCCAACTGTAATTTCAGATTGGTGATCCCTTGGCCATCAACAAATAAGGCAGGGGTCATGTGGGAGTATTCAAGGCCTATAGTGGAAAATGCGCTGATCGCAAGAATGTTCATGGTGAGGTAGAAAGTCGTTGCTTGGCGGCTAGTCTTAAGCTGTCCGTTTAACAAGAACGCAGCTACGAATGTAAACGCCAGCCAATAGCGGGCCAACAGCCAGAACAAAGTTGCTTTCTGAGCACCAGAAGCGCCTATTATTTCCGGCATTCCTGCAAAGGTTAACGCATGCAAGATATCAAAGACCCCGACAGCAAGGAAGTTAATGCCTAAAAATAGGATAAAATGGCTGCGATCGTCGTCCAGTCCATCGCGAATCAGCCAAACAACACTGAAAATCGTGAAGGAAACGAAGATTGTTACAAACTCCAGCAAGCTGTGAATCATCAGATATTCTTCAACTGAGAAGATGCCAGTCGCGTATGGCTTTCCAAAGTATAATGCGAGTATACCTGCGACCGTAAGTCCTGCTGCTACTAGATAACGGGCAGATTGAGAAGCTCTATGATAAAGCAGTTTTATCACCACCTTTGCGAGATCGCCACAATTGCGCTTTACTATATTGTATTGCCAGTAGGTGAAGAAGGTGAGCAAGGAAACATAAAACAGACATAAAAGAAACAAGAAGAGGTTGTTCAAAAATAAACAGCCTCTTCTTGTTTGAACTTTCTACCGGTGTAAAAAGAGCAGGCGCGGGCCTTGTCTACACAGTTCGGCACTAGCCTTCTATGCCAGTGGCCAGTGCTTAGTCACTACTTGGATAAACAGTGTCAGTGCGACAGTGCGTGGGACAGCTGTTTTCAGATCAACAGTTTCATGATCAGTATGTTCGTCATAGTTTTCAACACCTAAGGCGTCAATGGTGGGGATGTATTTGGCTGAGCGGTTGCCGTCAGTGATGCCGCCAGCTATCCATTCGACGACGTCGGCGTTGTATTCGCGTTTCACAATCCCCTTATACAGATCGACCAGTTTCTGTACTTGAGCGGTTTTTTCCATCGGGCCGGTTTGGATGCCGCCAGTTACTGTAACTTTCGTTCCTGGTACGGTCGTCTTATTCGCCAAGGCTTTGATTTCACTGTCAAGCCGCTCTTGCTCCGCAACTTTGAAGCAGCGGACATTCAATTTGGCGAAGGCGTCTTTGGGGATGACATTAATTTTCTGGTTTGATGAGCCGATGACGCCGACATTGATCGTGTTTTCAGGGATGAATTGTCCATGATCTTGGATACCGCGTTCTTCTAACGCCTCGCGGGTGTAACTTGCAGGGTGCGCGGGTAGAGAACTTGCCATTTGGAATAATTGGCTGATCTGGTTGCCAAGCTCCATGATCGCGCTAGCGCAGTGGTGAGACGAGTTGCCATGATGGCCTTCGATGCCTTCGATTTTGATATCATAGTTGGCGCTGCCTTTGCGCTGGGTGACAATCCCCCAGTTGGGGCGGGCGGTATCCATGATAATCGCCAGGTCGGCTTGTTGGGATAGTTCAGCCACAATCGCTTCTGCTGTCGGCGAGCCGCCTTCTTCCTCGCCGTTATAATAGAGAATAATTTCGCCAAAGGCGTCAAAACCTAATTCCTTCAGCACTTTCATACTATAAATAGTTTGAATCACTGTCGCTTTATCATCGCCGACTCCGGGGCCATAGGCAATCTTGTTTTCATCGATGCGAAACGGTCGCCTGGCTGCTTCGCCTTTGGCAAAAACGGTGTCAATGTGGGCGATCAGGAGCAGGCGTAGTGAGCCCTTGCCTTTGATGCGAGCGATAGTATGGGTGGAACGGTCGTTTTTGCGATACTCGATGCTGGCGCCAATGGCTTCAAGCCAACCGCCGACTATTTTTGCCACCTGATCTGTTCCTTCCGGATCGCCGTTACCGGAATCGATATTGGTAATCGTTTCAAGGTCATGGATAAATTTGTCCAGATTACTTTCCACCCAGTCTTTGACTTGTTTACTTTCCATCAAGACAGTTACCTCCCTAATTATTGAAAATATCATTTCTTACTCTCTTCTACGGCAGTGGGCTGACTCCTGCCGCCCGATTGGCTAAGAAGCAGGAGTTCTCATCTGCAACCAAGAAAAAGAGTATATAATTACAAACGCAGGGAGTGGACCGTACGAATACTTTGATAAAAACAGCGTTCGCAGCACTAATCGGCAGCACAATATTTTATTTCCTGCATCTGCCGCTTCCCTGGATGCTAGGGTCTTTAACCGGTGTGATGATATGGCAATCCTTTGGACAAGAAGCCTGCTGGCCGACGCCAGTGCGTAACTGCGGCGTGATTGTTCTTGGCGCAATGATGGGATCCTGGTTTACTCCCGAAACGGCGCGGCAGATTATCGTGCAGCTCCCCGGCATGCTGCTGGTAACTGGTACGAGCTTGTTATTTGGCTTTGGCCTGGCCTATTTTACTGCGCGTCAGACGGGGATTAGTTTGGCCAGCAGTCTGCTTGGCAGTACACCAGGCGGACTTACCCAAATGACCATTATTTGTGATGAGTTTAAAGACGCTGACCTCGCCGTTGTCAGCGTCTTACAAACGCTTCGTTTGCAAATGGTTATTTTTATTGTGCCATTTTTAGCGATACATGCCGTGGCGGGCGGCGCGGCAGCGGTGGCACCGCCTGTTGCCGTAAACGAGGCGCCGGTAATGGGTCTTAATCAGATAACAGCTGTATACGTGCTGGCAGCTCTAGGAGGGGCGGTAGCAGGCAAGCGCCTGTCTTTTCCCACTCCATTCATGATTGGACCGCTAGTCGGTGTGGCTATTTTGGGCGTGAACGGTCTTAGCTTGCCACAAACACCACCGCTATTATCCGCCCTGTCGCAATTTTGCATGGGAGCTTATATGGGAAAAAATATCGACTTTGGTGGTTTGCGCAGGCAAAAAAAATTGCTGTTGTATGCAGTCTTGGGCGGGTTGGTCATGGTAGCGTCTTCACTGTTGTCTGCATGGATGCTTACTGTTCTTTATCCAGTGGCGCTGACTACCGCGTTTCTCAGCGCGGCGCCGGGAGGAACCGCCGAAATGGGTTTGACTGCAGTAATGATTCACGCTGATGTGTCGATGGTATCCTCTTACCAAATCTTCCGGTTGCTGTTTATCATTCTGGTGATACCCTATTTTTTCAAATGGTGGCTATGCAGAAGTCAGCCGGCGGAATGAGTGCTTCAGTTTGCAAACAAAATCCAGCCTGCCCCGGGATTCCCGATGGGCAGGCCGCTTACATTGGATTAAAATTAGAAATCCCGATTATATTTTGCAAGCACGTTAAATCCTGTATAGGTTGTTGCTGGTTGTCCTGCTGTTGATTTACCATCTTTCATTCTGAATGTTTGCAGATCAAGCGAAAGATTGCTTTTGGCGTTAATTTTGATATCATAGCCTAAACCAACAGTATATTTAGTTCGTCCGTCTACGTCGGTATATTGAGGGTTCCCATTGGTGACAAAATCATTATTTATTCCCGCATAGCGGCTGCCGTTAGTTTTCATGACATCGAGGGTAACGCGAAAGGCATGTTGCTCATCTAATTTTTTGCTCCACATCGTGCCAAAATAATGCGCAAGTGCGTTGGACGTGTCAGACGGCACAATCGGGTTGGTATACTGGTTTTCACGCCAATAATAAAACAGGATAGATTGATTATCAGGCAATTTATGATTGTACGTTAACTTATAATCCCATTGAGCGCCTGTGTCATACCGCTCACCGTTAGCGATTTTCGTCTGACCGGTTGTCGTGTTAATGAGTTCACCAACAAACTGCCAATCCTGTCCCGCATGCTGCCAACGGAGGAACTTTGTCCATTCACTACCTGGTGAGACCGTATCATTCACTATATCACTGGTAGGATCATACGAATGGCTAAACGTATAATTTGTGCCAAGCGTCCACATATCTTCATCGCCAATTCGCCAACTGACAGCAATTCCTGGTGTAAATTGCCAGCCCTTGCCAAATTGACTAACAGCCACTAAGTCTTCGTTCATCATCGCATATCTTTCCGGTCTGGACAACGCGGATTTACCGGTAGGAATGTTAATACTCAAATCATAGTCGACAATGAAATTCGGCTGCTCGTTTCTTTTCGAGAATGTCAATGTTGTATCAGATAAGGTATTTACACGGCCACTGGCGCCAGCAGTGTTGTTTCGTGAAGTAATGTAGTTAGTGTACAAGCCATAGGAAAGATCCTTTTGCCAATAGCCAAAATACAGTGGACGTGTAATTTGATAACCGCTATTGCCAAATTTATCATGCCAGCGATAATAATTCATGCCCCCGGCAAAGAAATGCGAACCCTGAGGGTGCTCTTGCGAATAGATCAACTGCTCCAGCTCTGTCTTAGTTTGCATTTCATAATTTTTGGCCCGAACAGCAGTTTCTTTGGCATCATTATCTGCTAACTGAAGATCAAGCACAGCCTGCTTTGCTTCGGCCGCTTTATACATAGCCGCTTCGGCGATGGCAGTTTTTTTGTCGGCAATGTGTTCAGCTTGTTCAGCAGCTTTGTCAGCGTCTAGGGCAATCTGGTTCAAGCGATCGGCGTGGGCATGCGCAGCTTCGGCCTCAGACCAATCAACCGTTGCATCGTCTTGTGCTTCCAGCAGAGGAATATTTCTTTGCCGCGCAAGATCCGCGTCTTTCTGCATTTTTTCTAATGTCTTAATTTCTTTTTCCATCTTTAGTAATTCATCGGTATCTTCAAGGCTAGTTTGTTCTGCTATTTCAGTACGCACAGTCGGAGTGGCAATAGCTTTAATAGATTGTTTTTGCAACAGGGCGGCTTCGTCGGCTTGCAATGAAGCCTCAACAACATCAGCAACCTTATAAGCTGCTTCCGCTGCAGCAATAGCATTCTTTGCCTTTTCATTTAAAGCAGTAGCAAGGGCAACCGCTTCTTGCGCCTGTTGAACTGTAATCTGAGCTTCGGCTGCTGCTTTTTCCGCTTCAGTAGAATGTTGGGCCAATGCTTTTTCTGCAGCAATAACTTGCAGTTGCGCCTCGGCTGCTTCAACTTCAGCTTTTTGGGCATAGGTTTTAGCTTCAGCTCTATACAACGCCGCTTGTTGTTCATCGAGAGTATTCTGAGCAGCAGCGATAACTGCATTTGCAGTATCCCGAGCTTCTGGCGGAACACTAATAGCTGAACCTGCTAGGGCCATCGGCTGTTGTAATAAGACTGTCAAGCAACAAAGTATATTCAAATACGATAAATGACGACGCATAGCACCGCTCCTTTAATTCAAACCTCAGCGTCTTAGGGCCGTTTGCGCATAAAGAACATTAAAGCCAGTGTAGCAACAAGCACAGCGCTGAAGACAGCTACATAAGTACCGATAACACCGCTACCGGAGAATAGGGTGGTTAGCCACTCGAAGCTACTTTTTCCAGACGCGTTGGGTTGTTGCTTAAAGGCAGTATGATTGCCGTGTGCATCAACTAAGGTTACCTGTCCGTTTAAAGCACTTCCATTAGCCAAAGCAAAGTTTAGTAAATTATTCATCCGATTGGGGCTTGAATACATAAAGGCATACAGCAGTCTGTCGTCAGCGATTTTACCCACTTGGTAAATATCGAACGTACTCATTGCAGAAGACATGACTTCCAACCAGGGAGCAATATGATAACTACCGTTACCCTCTGGAGAAACCGGTAAATATTGTTTCAATGCGCTCCACTGGCTGGCATCATTATTTCTTCCTAATGCGATAACTGTACCAGGCGCTTTCTTTGCATCAAATGTTGACATTGTTTGCACTTGCCAGACAATCTTACTGTTATTGTGCTGTCCGATAAAATAAGCTAGTTTCAAGGCTGCACTAAGCTCTTCTTGTGACGGTTTTTCCGGCAGCAGCATGGTGAGATTAACGATCTCGTTTAGTTCCTCAAAGAAGTTGTTAGGAAAATCTTCCAAAGAGGGAACGCGTTCAATTCCGCCATGTGCCAGCAAGATAGTCGTTTCTTTTTCTATTACCGACCAAGCTACTTCATCGTAGCGTTTGGAGCAATCGATAATGCCTAAGTCGTGATAAAAGCCGAAGCGTACCCGCCACGATGCTTTGTTTAATTCAGATGCAGGGATAGGAACTTTCAATATTCCTTTTTCAGCATTCTCCGCTAGTAAGGCGCTAGATCTGATTGGTATGTCGTTAATGTAAACAGTAACAGCGGATTTCTTGGGATCCAATAGCTTTGAATGGCGGAAATGCAATTCTATATACGAGCTGTCTCCAATCTTATAATTAGGCGGCCTTGGGATAACGAGAGCAGCCTCTTGATGAAACGCCCCCGCCACAGTGATATCTTCTTGATGGCCTAAATCAACCAAGGTATACAGCCCTTTTTTTCTCTTCCCAGTATTTACTGTATTTGCGTTAGCAGGTAAAGGAGAGGATAAAACAATTTGCTGTCCGGAAAATGTCTTGATTAATTGCGGTCTGCCCAAAGCGTTCATCGCTTTAGCCATACTATTGCTATTATCACCAGTAATTAATAGGCGGCTGTATCCATTCGGAAGTTCACTTAACGTTAAAACAGGAGCGTCATTCGGAAGCTTTTGGTTGGGTAGCCACTTATTTGTCAGGCCTAATACTACCTCATTGGCTGAAACTTGCCCCGGTTCACCGATTCGGGCTTCCAAACGCTGCGGCACACCGGATAGTTTACGGGTGCCCCAGTTTGTCGCTATATTTAAGAGCGAGGCGATAGTAATCTGGTCAGGATCAGTTGGCAGATAAAATACTGTATTTATTTTGGCGGCAAGGTAATCATCTAAAAAAGGTCTTGGATAACTGGTTAATGTATAAGGGGAGCGGGTTATTCCAAAGCTCACTTTTGTTTCAGGTCTGATAATAAACCAGTTGGCGTCATTGTCAATATCACGACATAATCCGTCAATAGAGCGATGGATAACAGATACACTCACTTCATTAAAACCGATTTTAAACTGTTTGACAGGCAATACTACCTGCCAGTTGTGTGTGGCGGTTTGTTGCACTGCTAAAGATCGACTGGCTACCGGTACTCCATTTAGCGAAATCGTCATTGAAGAGATGTCAGACCGTACTGTTGGTGAATAGGAGTACCAAAGATCTAAAACAGCAGGTTCCGTAACGCTACTGCCAGAATATATTTCAAAATAACCGGCAACACTGGAGTTTGGATTACGGAAAACCGTATCTTCCGTAAAAATTTGTAACGCATACTTATCTGACACCGGCACTGGTGCTGTTTCTCCAAGTTGACAAGAAGCAAAGAACATAAATAATAACAGTAAGGGAAAAATGCGATAAGAAACCTTTTTAGTTATCGTATTACTCATCGTGCGCTCCTCTCTGTTTTATACCATTGAAGACTGGTATTTTTCGAAAACATTCGTTTAAGCAATATATAGCTGGCTCTAAAAACCAGGATTATCCAGAGTTGACTATAGGTAAAATACATTAAGGCAGTTAGGGCCAGATTCTTCAAATTGCCTTCTCCTCTTTCCAAGGACAGAGATATATAGGTTTCCGCAATAAATAAAACATAGGCAAGCAGCCAAATGATCCCGAATGGTCCGGTAACTGTCAGGTTACTAAATCCTAACAGCCCTAAAATAAAAATCGTGTCAGACACAATGATTGCGGCAAAAAAGACAAAATAGGTGAAGGTAAAATAGATAATATCAGCGCTAATACGAAAATCCTTTAGTGTAAATAAGTTAAATAGGTAATGACTGATAATCCACATATTGCCCTGCGCCCAGCGGGTCCTTTGTTTGATCCAGACTTTTAATGTTTCCGGCTCTTGTTCCCAAGTTACCGCATGCGGCAGCCAATAAATACGATATCCGTAGTCATAAATCCGGATCGTCAGCTCAGTATCTTCTGTTAGCGCGTTTACATTCCAACCTCCCATCCTATCAAGCAATGAACGACGGATAATAAAGTTTGTTCCAGGAATGGTCGTTATACCAAAAAGATGACAGCGACCGGCTTGAAGTAACCACTGGAAGCTTAATGTTTCAACATTAATAAACCGGGTTAATAAACTAACCTCTTTATTGCGGGTACGAAATTTGCCGACAACTGCGCCTAACTTTTCATCTGGAACAATGGCATTGACAAGATAGAGTACAGCCCGGCGTTCTGGAGTATTATCGGCATCATAAACTACGATATATTCTCCTCGGCTGGCCTTGAGCCCATGATTGAGGGCGTTGGATTTACCTTTAGCGCCATGAGGCGGGGTAAGGGTTACGACCTTTAATTGCGGATGTTTTTCACACTTTTTTGCTAATATTGCTCCTGTTCGGTCTGTGGAACAATCGTTAACAACAATGATTTCTAAGCGATCTTTGGGATAAGCTAACCGCACCATGGCGTCGATCGTTCTGCCAATAACCATTTCCTCGTTATGCGCCGGTATCAGCACAGTAATCATTGGATATTCAGTTAAGAGAGCGTCCGGGTTATCGGTTAAGGTCTTAACAAAATGTCTATAGCCGCCAATTGTCAAGACAACATGGTAAAAAAGAATGAGCCAGGTAGCTGCTAAGGAGGCAATAAATAAGTTGTCAATTAGCAAATGGTTTTTCACTCCTTGTAACAACAAACATACTTACATTAATAATCATTTTTGCAACTGCTCATAATTCAGTTCATAGTGCTTATTGCTATTCGCTCTCAGGCGAATAATAATAAGCATTAACATAACTATAATTAATAACAGAACAACTATATGGACGGTACCGATCTTTTCCAAAAGATTATTTGTTGCCGGAGTTTTGTCCCAGGCAGCTTGTAATCTTTCATCGATATTTACATGAAATTGTCCATTTTGCCCAATAATTTTAATTTGTGAAGATTGAACCCGGATGGGAAGCTGGCGCAAATCAAAGAACGTATAGCCTTGCTTCTGTACGCCCTCGATGATTGCGGGCAGTTTAGTTGGTGGCAGATAACCGTGATAAAAGAAACAGGCAAATCCGTCGCGCACAGTCAATAATTGTTCTGAACTTTGCAGCATCGATTCAACCAGAAAAGCTTTACCGTCGTAGTAACCCATATTTTCAGGGATAACCTGCATCCCGTTCAGGTATTGAGACTTAACTATATAAGGCAGCGCCAAGGATAAATGTGTGCTTTTATCAGATATTTGTACCAGGCCGGAAAATACGTTAAAATAACGGGATAAAACCTGATAGCCGGTTTTACTCATCGAATAATGCGGCGGCTCAAAAGCAACAGGAATTAAACCGCAGCGAACAAGCTCAGCAATACCGGCTTCGAGCCGTTCACTGGTAAAAATTTCATCATTTTCCATCGGTTTATCATCACGTGCATTCCAAAATTCATAGCCTTCGCCTGTTTTTGGTGAATACTCATTTTGGTGAGTATAACCGTGCATGATGATACTTGCTCCATTAGCTTGGGCTTCTTTGAGCACTGTAACTAATTCTGGCGCTTCGTGCAGGGGGATATGCTTACCGTTTTGGGCAACTCCCACTGGAATTACGCCAATCGTAAAGGGGATGCGGTATTGATTAATAACAGCAATAACTGCACGGACTGCTTTCGGATCAACTAAAGGGCTCACATCTTCTATGCGCAGCAAAGCATGGTGAACCGATGAGTGATTGTTGTCCGGTATGAACTGGTGAAGCAAATTACCTAACGCAACCATAAAACTTTGCCCATTAACCTCTAAATAGCCGCAAAAATAAATGTTATCACGCTGCCACGCCAGTGGTTTACTATCATTTATATTTTGCACTGTGGCAAAAACCCGGGCATTTTTTCCAGGGTGAGCGATTACAATATTCATCCAGTCTTTGATGAGCAGATCTTTTTGATAATGAATCGTTGACCAGCCATTAACAGTTCCTTCGAGTTTGAAGTCTTGCCATTTTAAGTATGCTGCCATTTGTTCGATATTTTTTTCAAACCAAATCACTCGCTTGGCTTGCGCCATTTCTTGCAGTAATTGCTGCGGGAGAGTGGCCTCGTTTAGACCAACAAAAATAACCAAGTCAGCATTATGTAACACACCCGGACGCCATGCGTCAAGCGTTATCGCCTGACAGGTTAAGTCGAAATGTCCCAGATATTCTATCAATGAGGTAACAAGTGGAAAATCATCGCCATATCTCGTCGGACTGTCATAAATAATATAGGTCTTTACTTTTTCATTGGCGTGGACGGACATTGGCAGGAAGCAAGCTGTGGTAAGTGCGACAAGTAAGAAAAGCACAATTGCTTTCTTACTAACCTCTGTCATACTTAAGTTCTCCTTTGGCTCTGTCGTATATCTCCAAAACATCTGTGTCACTTTCTCTAATACTGGCAATTCCGATGCTCGGTTTAATTCTGATTACTTTTTTGACGCCTTTGATCTCGGTTGCAATGGTATCTAACGCCTGGTGTAGTTTCTCAATGACAACTTTAGCTCCCTCTTCATTCGTTTCGGTTAGCACAATACTAAGCATATTTTCTTCGATTAAGGATTTGATATCTGAAATACGGGTCTGAGCAGTTATTTTCGTTGCTACTGCTTGTAGAATCTTTACGGAATCAATTTCTCCATAAATAATTTGCAATTCGTCAAAATTGGATATTTTTATCAGTAAAATCGAGAAATATGTTTTGTATCGTTTAGCCCGCAAAAATTCTTCGTCTAATTTCCTGAAAAATCCCTGATTGTTGTAAAAGCCTGTGGCAGCATCAAGAGTCACCAGCTTTTCCAGGCTTCTTTTATTTTCTAGTTCGCGTTTGTAAGTTGATACGGTCAACGTTAATTGACCTGATAATAAGCTGCTTAGCGGGTAAATAAATAACCAGACAATATAGGCAAAGTTAACTTCAGCAATTCTATGAATCATTATTTCATAAATAATATAGCTGCCATAGATAAACGTTAATACAATTGCTGCTATCAGGCCTCGCTGCAAACCGAGATTATACGTTAAAATCATATTGAAGATCATGGCGGCGACCAAAACAAACAGAGTTAAAGAGCCAATACTTGGTGCATAAAGTAAGGCAACGGCTGCGACTGCCAACACAAAGACCATAATTAAATTAAAGTAGATTCTATCTTGGCGTAAATACGTATCACTGGCTAACATCTGCTGCTTCCACCATCCTCAACATTAGTAGCGCCTCTAGTTGATCAAAAGCATAGACTAATCCGGTCGTGCTTTCACCAAACCCGCCCTGAAAAAACTCTTTGTCACTAATTTGAAATTCTAAGGTGCGGCGATAACATGCTTTAGCGGCCTCATTTTCGTTGTTAAGCGCCAGGAATCGTGCCGCCAGCGCATAGACTGCTGTGGATTCGTTTTGATCAACCGGTGTTCCGTTTAAATAATAATGATTAAAAACCTTTCCCTGCGTTACCTGATTCTTCAGAAAGGTCACCAAAGCACGGGTATCTCGGCCTGCGTTATAAGCATCAATTGCAGTGTATAAATTCTCGACCATGTTGATGGAAGAACCCCAAACGTACTGCTTAGTATGTATTTTGAATTTGATCGGATAAAAGCCATGCTTATTCTCCGGCATACTGAGCAGGATATCTTTGGCATGTTGATAAGGGACTAACCACTTGCCGTTAAACTGACTTAACTTTCGCAAGGTATCGACATCTAAGTAAAATAGCGGAACTACAGTCGCTTTTTGCTTTGCATTACCATCATAATACTCACAAGGAAAGCCATCTGTATCAATGTCAAATTGAAAAATTGTTTCAGAGACTTTTTCGAGTTGTTTATTATAGTTGCCAAGTTTTTTTTCGTTGGCAATAAAATAGGCTTTAACCAATCGTAAATCATCGACAAAGGCAGACGAAGCGTCGCCTTTTTTTGTAGTAACATCGATTTTCCAATAATAATAACCTGACGGGTCTTTAAAATACTTGTCTGCAAGCCCGGCATAATCATCAAATAGCTTTTTATTGCCAATTAAAGCAGCATACTCCATTGCCTGGCCCGTGGATTCCAACACACTATAAGACGCAGGCGATTTATCTTCGACCGAATAATAGATTAATCCCTGGGAGGTTTGCATTTTTGTCTGAAGAAAGTGGAGTCCCTGGCTTTCTGCCGGAGTTACTGTTTTGACAGCGGTTAGTTCTGTATTCGTCGCTTTGGGGGAAAATATAAAGTGTATACTAATCATAACTACCAGAGTAAGGAAGAATAATGTCTTCTTTTGCGTAAGATTCCCTCCCTTTTGCTATTTCTGCAGATTTAATTCTACTATTCGTTTTAACAGTTTTATCGCCATAAATAGTATCTTTTCCATAAAAAATTGCCTGGTTGCATTTATAATACACTTTAAATGCAACCAGGCAATCATAGACTTAAATCGTCCTTAGACCCACGGCTTTGCGTCCCTTCTTTTCAAAAGGTTTGCCAATGTATATCTTGTTATACTTTTTAGCATGTATATTATACAATTATTTTGAAATTTTAGGATGAATAAGATAAACTTTTGCGATAAGATTCTTCATAGTAAAAGAGAATCCCTCTAATTTGATAATATAATACAATCCGGATTTTTCCCCACTGCCCAATATTAAAAGTCGTTCGCTGATTTATTTGTTTGCCTCCACGGGATTTTGTTGAGCAGGCCGATTTTGGCTTCGCTACCGACCCCACCTGATTTTGTCAATGCTGCGTACTTTTTGTCGACAGTGGCGAGATTTCTGCTTATACATGGCATCATCCGCTATGCTCAATAAGCTGTCAGCATCAGTTTCCATCCAGCTCTCTATCGCGATCAAGCCGATACTCACGCCCATGATGAAAGGTTTATCTAACGATGAGGCAATGGTTTCCACTTGCTGCTGAAGGCGCCAAATCGTCTGTTCGGCATAATGTCGCGAGCATTGGGTGAAGATTACGGCAAATTCATCGCCGCCGACCCTGCCGGCAATGTCGGTTTTACGCAACGCCTTGCGGAGAAGAGATGTGAACGTCTTGATATACCAATCTCCTTCCCGGTGGCCATAGGTATCGTTGACCTTTTTCAAATCGTCCAAGTCCATAAAGGCTAGAAGAAACTCGCTTTCTTCTTCCTTCGATTTTAGCAATGTTGATTCCAAGCTTTCCCGGAATGCACGGCGATTTAATAATCCGGTCATATCATCCCTGGCGGCAAGCTGTTCCAACAGTTTGATCCGGCTGTATTTCTCAGTACTATCTATTAAACTGAGCAGCAGATGCGGCGTTCCGGCAAAATCTATCTGTGCAGCATAGACAATGACAGTCAGCTGCTGCTCTCGCCGTTGCATCGATAATTCCGTCTCAGGGATGTCATTTCCCTGTAGACAATGCACCCAGGCAATATACTCTTCATGCTCAGTGTCAAAGATGTCAGTTAGCAGCTTTATCGGATCTGCTCCGTCCGTAATATCCAAAAATTTAGCGGCGGCTTGGTTTAAGCGCACCACTTGCAGTTCGTCTTTGGTCACTAACAGCATTGGTATAGGCACGATATTGAAGAGGTCATCTATTTTATCCGTTATAGGGAAGTCAAACACCGTCTCACCCCGGCTTTCTCATCATGCCTGTAATCATCGCATTTACTGCAAGTGGATAAAATGTGAACTGCGTAATCCAGATAGCAGTCCTTGATATTACTATAACAAATACAGTATTCAATTCCTATTGCTTGCGAAGATAGAAAAAATCCTCCGAAATATCATCGGAGGATAATGGGCCTCTATATAGGCGATAGCGCTTGAGCATTTCTGAGGAGTTCGGGAAGGAGGTTTTCCGACAAACGTACTATTCTTGAGTTTTCTATTATTATTATCTCAAACGGATAATTATCAATTATCTGCTGCTATTAACAGCGGAACTCCAGCAAATGTAAGGCAATAGCTATATTGAATCGGACATCAAACGGTTCGAGCGATGTGCCCAAAATACTTTCTATGCGTTGCTTCCGGGATACAATCGTTTTGTGATGGAGAAACATCTCTTCGGCAACTACTTTCAAATTGGAAGACTGGAGAATTCTCTTTAGGGTTATCATTAAGTCAGTGTTATTGTTCCGGTCATAATCAAGTAAATTTCCTACCATTCTTTCGATGAATTCTTCAGCATCCTGCCCGTCAGCCAGCGGATAAAGCAGCTGATATGCCTGGCCGTCATGAAAATGATACACAGCCCGTCCCGGCCAAAGCCGACAGCCAAGAGCCGCGGCCGCTCGCGCCTGATAGCAATGATGAGCGAAGCTGTCCATCTTTCCCTGCTTGCCGGCAACGCCTACTGCAAATTCAATATGAGAAAAACTACGGGCTAATTGTTGCTTTAATCCCAGCCCCGTGTTAATTTGCTGCTCTTTTGTCTCGTTCGGCAAAGCAGGATGCAGGAGGCCGATACCGTCGCCCCATTCCCAGGCAACAAGTCTCTGACAGCCATTGAGCTTGTCCACCAGTGTATCGATAGCTGCCTGTACTTCGGCTGCATCCACGGCTGACCGACTGAAGGGAATCCCTTGCCAACTAGTTAACTGTAAATAAAAGACATGAAACATTGTTGGTAGATATAGCTTAAGTTGCCGCGCCGTGTTCGATGCCGTTTCATCAAAGCTGCGGTTTCCTTCTGCCAAATCAAGCAAAAACTGATTTCGCCGGTGCCGTTTGTAGGAGTCGGCTACTTTCTCTTCCGCCTTAATTCGTTCTTCAATTTCCCGCTCCAATTCATGCTGTATCTCCTGCAAGTACAACTGCTGCGAATCGCTGATTTTCGTCATCTTCATCATCGATTGGAGATTTCTTTCGAAGATATTTGCCATACTGGTGTAGTGATCAAGCAGTTCGTTATTCTTATACTGTTGGTCATTGCATATGCTTTTGATCTGCGCCAATTGTTCCAATTCCTCCTGAAACAGTTGGCGAATCTTGCTAGTCAATCCAACCACCTCTTTTGCAAGAGTTGCAACATCTTTCTGCTGATTAGTTAGAAGGCTCCTCTGGGATTATGTTGAACTGCACACTGAGCTCTTCCCGGAACTCTTCACCGCATTCCCGCATACTTCTGTTTTTTGCCGTATAGTGCCAATTGATGCAGATGTCGGCGCCGGTGTTAAACGCGTCCTCCAGCATGTAGATCATATCCATTAAGCATTTGGTGCTGCTGGTATTCATGTAGGAGAGGCTTAGCTCGACGACAATTTTGCCGCAAGCTGCCGGCAAATAGTCTTTCAGCCAACCAAATAGATCCTGGTAAAACGCGGATGCATTTTCTGGGTAGGACTGGCCGGATATTTTCAAGATGCCTGTATCCGGATTGAAATTTACTTCCGGCGAGGATTTTGTACTCGCCCGGTATAACAGTTCCATGGCAAAACCTCCTCGCTAATTACACGTGACTTTTAACGTAAAAAAAGCATAGTTTTCATCACGCGGCATGAACATATATTCAAGCGGAAACGCCGCCTTGCGAGCCATATCAATGATTCCCAATCCGGCGTTGTCACAAGGGGAGGCCGATTTTCTCAGTGTTTCTTTATAATATTTCTTTAGCTGATCTTTGGATAACGAATTCACATGTTCAATACGATCTTTTAAGTTTTGGATATCATCATTGTGCACCAGATTGCCTGAACAGACAAAAAACTGTTCATTATGCCGGCCGATGACGATGATGCTTTCAAAAGCCCGGCGACTGATTTCATACTTGTCATTATCAACGGATTTCTTTACAAAATAGGTTTTGATATTTTGTGCCTGCTCAATATATATGGAAAATACATTGTGAATATTGGTTTCGTCGGTATTTTTCTCTGTTTGTAAGTAGGACGTGATTGCTGTGCCGATTTCTTCAATAATTCCTTGGGTAAATGAACCGTTAAAGCTGATAATAATTCCATAGCTGCTTAATTCGCCAATCAGTTGATGCAAGTTTTCATTAATCACAAGACAAGCCTCCCTTATTAAAGCCCAAATCCGATAACTGTGATGTCATCCCGCTGCTTTTCATTGCCCATGTAGACTCTAAGGCTGTCCAGAAGCATCATTTTCTGTTCAGGCAAGGCCAGCGAAGCATTACCCCTGAGCAGCTTTGCAAACTGATCGATTCCAAACGGATTAGCGTCAGAACTACCGTGCTGATCAAAAAAACCGTCGGTGGATAAATACAGTCTGTCACCAGCTTCGTAATCGATAACTCTATTTTCAAAGTGAATATGGCGGGATTTTTTACCCGGGCGGCCCTTGCTTTCGTAGCCGACACTGCGCCGGGAACCGGGGATTTCCGTAATTTGCCCGCCATGTAGATGAAAAAGCGGCAGCCGAGCGCCGGCAAAGGCCACTCTGTGGCCTTTGCGGTTGACGGCAATCAGACCCATGTCAAGACCGGCATATAGGTGTTCCTGGTTCTTTCCTGAAGCGTAAAAAGTTTCCCGTATTTTTTCATCCAAAATAGTAAGAACATCAGCTGGCGTATAATCCATCCCTGAATCTAACATGGTTTTGAGCATCTGGCTGACTGCCAGCGTCATGAATGCTCCTGGCACACCATGCCCGGTACAATCAATGATCGCAGCCATAAATCCGTTGGGGCAGGGGACAAACCAGTAAAAATCGCCGCCGACAATGTCGCGGGGCTGCCAGATGATGAAGGAGTCTGTGGTATGGCTGGCTATCAGCGCTGCGTCTGGCAATATGGAGCGTTGGATGACGGCTGCATAGTGGATGCTATCAGTGATTAATTTATTCTGTAAGCGAACTTCTTTCTCGGCTTTTTGCCGGATCAGAATTTCTTCCTTTAAGCGCCGTTCCCGCTCTTCTAATTTAACCACCATGGAATTGAACGCAAGAGAAAACTCACCCATGAAATCAATTCTTTGCGCGTAGTCTCCCTTTTCAATTTGTTGTGCCTGCCAGGTTAAATGATTAAGCTTGGAATGGAGTTCTTTCATGCTGCCAGCCAAGAAATTCGTTTTCCCCGGACGTTCAACATGTAGAATGCCTCTGGCTAACGGCACTGTGTACTCGTATAATTCCTTCATCTGCCCAGCCAGACGATTGAAGGCCTGAACAACCTCCGCCAGCGGCTGGCTACACTCTTCGACGGTAATTTCGTCCGGATATTTGCCTTGCATCAATAGTTTTAATCCGGTCTGCAATTGTTTCAATACCAGCAAATCTTGATTGCTCATACAACCACCTAAAAAATCAGTTATCGCAGGTGACTTGGAACCGGCAGGTCCGGTCCCCGGTAGCCCAGCAATCGATTTCCTTTGCCGTAAAGTGTTTGCCAGTGTATTCATTGAGTATTCCGGCGATGAACCCTTCATCATAGTCGCAAACGGATTCCTCAGTAATCGGCAGTCCGGAGCAGTCTAAATCCTCTTCTACGGTAAGAACGAATTCCAGTTTTTCCATGTCGGCCGATTCCAGGCGGAGAATGCCGATCCGCAGTTCTGCTAATTTCTTTTGTAGTTGAGCGACAAAACTATTAAAATCCAGATTTTTATCCAGGATATTTTTACAAAACTCTGTGCCGGCAAGCTTCCCTGCGGCTCGTAACAGGTTGCTGGCCTGCTCGCAGCCATATTCCCGGTTCAGCACGTCGCGTAAGGTAAACTGAAATAAGCGATAAACAATAACCGGCATATTTGAGCCCAGATTAGCCCGGCCTACGGCAATGTCACCAAGACTTTCCCAATTGAACGCTTCGCTTTGATTATCGCTTTTGAATTTATACATACTTTCACTCCGTTCGTATTGCTCTATGATTCTTAGCACTAACGGTAACTATTCGCATGATCCTTGACTTTTTCCTGTTTAGATAGACAAACTTTTGAGTTTGTTATAAAATATAACATTAATCCGGCTACGCCTTGAACAAGATTTGTCACATTAAAGAATGGAGTGATATACATGGGCCGACTAGCTGTAAATTTGGGAAATATTCGCTTGAACAACCCGGTTATGCCGGCAGCGGGCACGTTTAGTGTCGAGAGCGCCAGCCAATTTTATGACGTCAATCGCTTGGGCGCCGTCGTTGCTAAGACGGTGACGCTGAATGCGCGAGAGGGCAACCGCACGCCGCGGGTGGCTGAAACATATGGCGGGATGCTGAATAGCGTTGGTTTGCAGAATGCCGGAGTTGACAGTTTTTTGCTTGAGGAAATGCCGAAACTGACCGATCTGACAACGCCGGTTATCATCAGTATCGCTGGACACACGGTTGACGAGTTTGTGGCTCTGGCGCGTAAACTTGACGCTGTTCCCGGCATAGCCGCCATTGAAGTCAATGTATCCTGTCCAAATGTAGAATGCGGCGGTAAAGTGTTTGCTTCTGATGCACAACAACTGAGCCGGGTCATGACGGCCGTACGCAAAGCTACCGGCAAGTACCTGATCGCCAAGCTAAGCCCAAATGCCGGCGATATGGTAGAAATGGCGCAGACAGCAGAGTCGGCAGGAGCCGATTGTCTGTGCGTGGCCAATACGCTGCTTGGCATGAAAATTGATACACGGACGCGTCGGCCGGTTTTGGCGAACATTGTTGGCGGGTTATCCGGCCCTGCCGTAATGCCGATCATTTTGCGCATGGTCTATCAGATCGCGCCAAAGGTTTCTATCCCTATCATCGGCGTTGGCGGCATTGTGACGGCCGAGGACGCAGTGGAGTACCTTTTAGCTGGGGCGACGGCGGTTCAGGTAGGGACAGCCTCATTTACCAATCCCACTGCCATGATCGACATTATCCATGGTCTTGAGGAGTATCTGAGGGCAAGTCAGATTTCCAGCCTCAGCGAATTGATTGGAGCTGCGCATCGGTGATTAAGGGATTTCTCATACTTACAACTCTGTATCTAACTGGGGAAGGTATTAGCCAATACTTTGAACTCTCCCTACCTGGCGGCGTAATTGGCATGGTCTTGCTGGCTGGACTGCTTCTCAGCGGAATCCTCGATATCAGACAAGTGGAAACAGCGGCTCAGTTGCTGTTAGATAATATGAGCTTGTTCTTCGTACCGGCAGGAGTAGGTTTACTGGTTTACTTTGAACTTATCGCCACGCACTGGCTGGCGATTTTCCTTATTACGGGGTTAAGCTTCCTCGCTGTTCTGGCTGCTACGGGAATTACAGTGCAAGCGATCGTGCGGCAGAGGAGGCGGGATCATGACTGAGTCTAGCCCAATTTTTGCAACTCTGGTGACCGTGCTTTTAACTATTGCTGTCTATCAGGGTGCGGTGAAGCTTCAAAAACAGTTGGCTATACAATTGCTCAATCCGGTCTTGGTGTCAGTCAGTGTTCTCATTTTATTGCTGCTATTAAGCGGGTTTCCCTATGAAACATATGCCAAAGAGACGCGCGGTCTATCCTTTATGCTAGGACCGGCCACGGTTGCATTAGCAGTTCCGCTCTACCGCCAACTGGAAAACCTGAAGCGGGATTGGCCGGCTATTGTGGCTGGCAGCATAATTGGCGCCATCGCTGGAATTGGTTCGGTCTTAGTACTTGCCCAGTTATTCAAGGCGCCAGCGGAGATCATTTTATCGTTAGCACCTAAATCAGTGACCACTCCCATTGCCATGGATGTCTCGTCTTTTATTGGCGGTCTGCCGCCGCTGACAGCAGCTCTGGTTATCCTGACCGGCATCCTGGGCGCAGTCATTGGACCGCAAGTTCTGACAATGCTGCGGATCAACGATGAAACTGCCCGCGGCCTAGCTATCGGTGCAGCCGCACATGCCTTGGGAACCAGTCGGGCGATTCAAGAAAGCGAACACCAAGGTGCGATGAGCGCCCTGGCTATCGGCCTAGTCGGCTTTGAGACCGCGCTGATAGCCCCGTTGCTGGTCAAACTAGCCGGGCTTTGACTCAGACCGTTGATAAAGCACCATCTGCGTTGCACCCGTAAAGGGTAGGCCGCCAACTCTAGGGCGCTAAAGCGCCGAGAGTTGCGCACTTAGCCCTACGGGAGCGCGCTTGCCGTACCCGTCGAACGTACTGATGCTACCACATTTCTCTTCTACAAGCATCATATCAGTCGCATAGGTAACAAAGCCTGCGCGCGCTTCCTCGGGCTGCCTAGTGATGCTAATCGACTATGTTAAATCAAGCGTTTGGCTAGTCTCATAGGTAACAACATCTGGCACTTTCTGAACGGTCTGAAACTGGGGTCCTCGACAACTGGATAAGCAAAGGAGCCATGGACTTTATCGTCCATGGCTCCTTTGCTTATTATAGAAGAACCGGTAGCCCTCTGCTACCCTCCGCTTACTCTGTGCACTCTGCGGTTTAGTGGTTCTTATGCGGAAACGCGGTTGGATTCTTTGGCTTTGGCTGAGGAGTTCAGTATCCACTTCGTGACTTCTGTTGCAATGAAGGGGATGAATGTGATGGGGACGATCAGCATCCACTCAGTCAAGGTAGGCTCAATCGTTTTGAAGATGACATGCAACGGTCCGTACAGGGACAGCAGCAGCAAGACAAAGGAAAGGGTCACGCCAGCGTTTAGGTACTTGTTGCTGAAAACGCCAAGGGCGAAGGGGGAGTAGTGTTCCGAACGGGCGTTATAGGCGCAAACAATCTGGGTGGTGATCAAGGTGATAAAGGCGAAGGTCCGCGCGATCTCGAGGTCACCGTTGTAGACGGCTAAGCCGTAACGGAAAGCACCTAGAACCGTAACCGCGATTGCCGCGCTCTGGACAGCGATCATAATTTTTAAATTCCGGGTTAATAAGGGTTCGGCGGGATCTCTGGGCTTCTGGTTCATGACATCAGGCTCTTTCTTTTCCATGCCTAAAGCCAGAGCTGGGAACGCATCAGTCACCAAATTGACCCACAATAGTTGAATGGGCAACAGGGGGATAGCCCAGCCGAACAAAATCGCGAAGAAGATAGTCAACACTTCGGACGCGTTACAGGCCAGCAGGAAGTAAACGAACTTCTTGATGTTAGCGTAAATGACGCGCCCTTCTTCCACAGCTGTAACGATGGTGGCAAAGTTGTCGTCTGTGACAATCATGTCAGCCGTTTCTTTGGTGACATCAGTGCCGGTAATACCCATCGCCACGCCGATATCGGCTCGTTTTAAGGCGGGTGCGTCATTGACGCCGTCACCAGTCATGGCGACAATCTGCATGTTGCTGCGTAACGTTTCGACAATGGCCACTTTGTGTTCTGGCGATACGCGGGCAAAGACGTTGGCGGTCTGGACTGCACGCTGCAATTCCTCTGGCGACATGGAATCCAGGTCGCGGCCAGTTCGGACTTGATCTGGATGATCAACAATTCCGAGCTCTTTGGCGATAGCGAACGCAGTATCCGGGTGATCGCCGGTAATCATGACTGCGCGAATGCCGGCAGTTTTGCAAAGCGCCACCGCTTCTTTTGCTTCTGTACGAGGCGGGTCAATCATGCCCAGGAGACCAATGAATACTAAGTTGGATTCGATGTCTTCCGCTTTCGTCATATCCGGGACGGCATCAAAGTCGCGGTAGGCTACTGCCAGCACCCTAAGTGCCTGTGAAGCCATTTCCCGGTTGGCGGCTTGAATGACTTCTTTATCTGCGTCTGTTAAGGGACGGGAGGTGCCGTTAATCGCAATATAGGCACAACGGCTCAGCAGAACATCGGGAGCGCCTTTGGTGCAAGTACGTAAATTTTCTTGTCTCTGGTGCAGGGTGGTCATCATTTTTCGGGCTGAATCAAAGGGAATTTCCTGCACACGGGGGAACTGGCTTGTGAGAGCCTCTTGTTCATAGCCGCCTTTGCGGGCAGCCACAACCAATGCGCCCTCAGTGGGGTCGCCGACAATCGACCAGGCATTTTGTTCAGGTATGTAATCAAGCTGTGCGTCATTACACAGTGCTGAGCCGCGCAGCAAAAGTGCAAAGTCTGGTTCGACCGCTAGGTCTATGGGCACGTTATTGCAGGTAAGTTGACCTTCCGGACAGTAACCTTCCCCGCTGAGTGCAAAGAGCTTGCCGCCGGCGAAGGCCTTAACTACAGTCATTTGGTTTTGTGTCAGTGTACCGGTTTTGTCTGAGCAAATGACCGAGACACTGCCGAGCGTTTCTACTGCATGCAGTTTTTTCATAATGGAGTTCTTTTTGGCCATGCGCTGCATGCCGAGCGCCAGCACGATAGTGACGACGGTGGGCAATCCTTCCGGGATCGCAGCTACTGCCAAGCTAATTGAGGTCATGAACATGAGCTGGATTTCAGCGGTTGAAAGAGTACCATCGCGCATGCCGCCCCAAATACCCATGACAAATACTACGGCGCAGACCACCAGACAGGCAAAGCCGAGACCCTTGCCGAAGCTTTCCAGTTTCTTTTGCAGGGGCGTTTTTTCTTCCGCGACATCCTGTAGCATAGTGGCAATTTTGCCGATTTCAGTATTCATCGCTGTACCGATAACAATTGCTTTGCCGCGGCCATACGTTGTTACTGTGCTCATAAAGCCCATGTTAACACGGTCGGCTAGGGCGGGTTCGCCATCAAGCTGGCGATCTTCTTTTTCGACTGGCACTGATTCGCCTGTCAGAGAGGCTTCCTGGACTTTCAAGTTAAACGATTCCAGAATCCGCACATCGGCGGGGATATAATCGCCTGCATCGAGCAGGATAATGTCACCTTGGACTAATTCGCGCGACGGGATTACCGTAACATGCCCATCGCGGATAACTTTTGAGTGGGGGGCGCTCATTCGTTTCAGAGCGTCGAGTGCTTTTTCCGCCTTTGCCTCCTGGAATACGCCCAATGCGGCGTTCAAAAGAACGATGGCGATAATGACCAGAGAATCAGCCGGTTCGCCGACTAGTGCGGAAATGATGCTAGCTGCTATGAGGATCAGCACCAGAAAATCTTTGAATTGATTTAAGAACTTCCGCCATAACGGTTCATGTGGCTTTTCCTTCAGTTCGTTATAGCCGTATTGGGCTAAACGCCGGGCAGCCTCACCGGTTGACAATCCCTGGCTCAAGTCGGATTGCAATTCAGACACAACAGCGTCTGCAGTCAACTTGTACCACTGGTTTTTCACACTAGTTCCTCCTCTATTTTGTTGTGTAAGATCCTTTAAGCTCGTTTCGCTTATGTATATAAAAAGACCTTGCTTATTTTATAAGCAAGGTCTTACCAACAACATAAATGTCGCCAACAAAGCCGGGGCTATTCACCCGCACTGACGACTTTGCTGTAAAGGTTACTCCCCTTGGAGTGTATTTAATTAATTCTAGTTTAAAACGGATAATGAGTATTTGTCAATCGAAAATTGAATTTTTCAAATTGATATTCTTTTTATGAAAACCATAATACGGTTAGACGTAAATCATTTTTTTTGTCATGCCGCCATCGACCACGAACTCCTGTCCGGTAATAAAGCCAGCGGCTGGCGAAAGCAGGAACGCTGTCAGTTCGGCAATATCTTCCGGGATGCCTACCCGGCCAACCGGGTGTTGGGCGTGATCTTGCGGGGTTAGCGTGGCTGCGCCTTGGCTGACATCGATCCAACCCGGACAAATCGCATTCACACGAATCGCGCCCCCCAAGGAATTAGCCAGCGCGTGAGTCAGCCCTAATAGGCCAGCTTTTGAGGCGGCGTAGGCTTCGTTGCCAGGCTCGCTCATTAACGCCCGCGAGGAGGAGATATTGACAATCGCGGCACTGCCGGCAGCAAGAAGCAGCGGCAATGTGTATTTGGCAAAGAGAAAGGCTGACCGCAGATTGACGGCAAGAACGCGGTCAAATTCCTCCACGCTGATATCGGACAGCGGACTAAATTGGGAAATACCCGCATTGTTTACCAACCAGTCGAGCTTGCCGCAATTGGCGGCAACTCTCTCTGCCACCCGGATTACGTCAGCTTCGACTGATACATCTCCCTGAATGAAGGTTGCTTCATATCCTGCATCGCGTAGACTCGATTCAGTCTTTACGCCAGCCGCCTCATTGATATCGACCAGAAACACTCTTGCTTCTGCCGCGAGTCGGTAGGCAATTGTGCGGCCAATGCCGTGGGCTGCGCCAGTTACTAAGGCGACCTGCTTTTTCCTGTTTTGCGGTAGCATCATTTGGCCAGCTCGTAGATCGCGTAAGCGTAGATTTTGGCGCAGAGCACGAGATCATCAAGCGCAATATATTCGTCTGCTTGATGGCAGAGGTCAGGCTGGTCGGGAAACTGCGGACCGAAGGCTACGGTGTTAGCTAAGTGTTTCGCATAGGTGCCGCCGCCGATGGCTATTGGTTCAACATCTGATCCGGTTGCTTCGCGGAATACACGCTGCAAAGTGGCGACAAGGGGATGGTCTTTAGCAAAGAAGAGTGGTTTGCCGAACGAAGCTGACTCAACGTCGATACCAAGGCGGTCTGCGGCGATTCGTACTCTTTCCACTACCTGTTCGCCACTCCAGGTGACAGGGAAACGAACGTCGCAGGTCAGAGCTATTTGGTTATCGATAAAACGGAGCAGACCCGCATTTAGCGTAAGGCTGCCAGACTCATCGTCCCGGTAAGCAATACCGAGCGAACTGCCATCCGTCTCTTTACCAATGGCGGTGGTAACTGCTTGACAGTATGATAGCAGATCGGTGGGCAATTCACATTCTGCGAGAAATGCCAGTAGTTGCATAGCAGCATTGACTCCCTGATGTGGCAAGCTGGCATGTGCCGCTTTACCGTGCGAGACGAGACAGACGTTGCCGTCCGCGGCGAGCGAGGCGTCGATTTTAGCATTGTGCCGGGCGGCAAAAGCGGCGCAGGCCTTAAATAGTTTTTGCGGTTCGTCAGCAACCAGCACGGCTTCCGCTCGATTTGGCACGATATTCACCCGTTCACCGGCGTTAAGTGCAAGCAGTCGGACAGCAGATATCCCGGCAGAGAGATTTTTAGACAACCTAAATTTGCAGCCGCCTTTTTCCGCATAGATGACGGGAAAAGATGCGTCAGGGGTGAAGCCGGCCACTGGCGGTTTTTCGCGTGCTGCGTAATACTGCAAGTCTTTGCTGCCAGTCTCTTCATTGGTGCCAAAGATAATCCGCACTCGTTTCGATAACGGCAGGTTGAGATCCTTGATAGCAGCTAGACCGAACAAGGCAGCCATCGTCGGCCCTTTGTCATCTGTCGAACCGCGACCATACAGTTTGCCGTCATGAATTTCTCCGCCATACGGCAGGTACGTCCAGCCGCTGCCTTCAGGCACTACATCAAGATGTCCCAGAACGGCAACATAGTCTTCGCCGCTGCCATATTCCGCATAGCCGACATAGCCATTTAGATTGACAGTGCGAAATCCGAGTCTGTTCGCGATCTGCAACGCGCGGTCGAGCGCCAGGCCAACGTCCTCGCCAAAGGGGCTGCCATTGACTGCATTGTTCTCTACGCTTCGAATAGCGAGAATCTCCTGCGTTGATTTAATCAGCGCGTCTCGCTGCAGTTCTACTGCTTTTTCCAGGTTCAAGATAATCCCTCCGTTCGTTACCAGTATGCACCATTAGTATACTCCTTGCTTGTGAGTCTGTAAAATGAATGAACGGTGACCGGGACATGCATGGCAACCAGGCGATGGAAGTATTCTGCTTTTTCTGTTATAATTTGGATAAAAGAGCAAGCTAGGAGGCTGTTTATGCAGTCAGAATTTAAAGCGGTCGTGCTGGCCAATGAAATCGATCTAAATAAAATTGCCGAGCATTTTGGCATCAATAGACAATTCCGCTGGGAGGAGACGCTGATTCTTGCTGGGAAATCACTGGAGGGAATCACTCGTCAATCGGAGGGAAAGAGAGTATATCTGTACCATTTTGGCAGTATAGTCTTTTTGAATTTTCAACATCACGAAATGATGGATGTTGTAAATTACCTGCGGAAGATTGAAAAGAGTTTGACAACAGGAGCCTTCGAATATGTTGACGACTACATTCTCGAAACAGTGACAGATCTGACTGAAGCAGACATGCCCTATGTAAGCAATGACCGGATGTTAATCGCGCAGGAAGAAAGCTATCACCGCGAAATCGTCGCGACTATGTTGGCAAGGTCGGTGGCACTAGAAAAAATCGAGGTCGACATTAGTCGTCTGTTAGATGAAATAGAAGAAATCGTTACATTTTTGCATATGGGTAATTTAAATATGTCTGACCGACGTTTGGCCAAGCTATCGGCAAAGATCTTCGGTTTTAAGCTGAACATGGTGTCATACATCATGTTACTCGATAAACCGGATATTACGTGGAACAATGCGGAAGCTAGTCGATTGTATGACGAAATGGGACGGTTATTTGAGGTATCAGAGCGCTACCAGAAGATTCGCCAAAAAGCAGAAGTCTTAACAGATATCACCGAGGTGTTTTCCGGTCTGGCTCACGCCAGCCGTGGCACTCGGCTCGAATGGGCAGTTATTCTCTTGATCGCGTTTGAAATCGTACTGAGTCTATTGGATATTTTTGTGTTTAAATAGTAACGCGCAGAAACACCCCGAGAGTTCAATTGACTCTCGGGGTGTTTTTTTTAAGAACTATTCTACTACATACAGCTTAACGTTTTTCATGCCAAACTTGTATGCTTCATCAACTGTCCACATTGCGATATCGATACGATTTCCTTTGATTGCGCCACCGGTATCCTCAGCAATGGCATACCTGCCAGTGCCATCGGGAAACTCAATATACACCTTCGATTTCAACGGGATAATGCGCGGGTCGACGGCAATGATGCCAGGACGCACCTGGGTGCCGATGTGGGTCAGGTTGCCCCATTTACCGTTATCGTGAGGGCCTGGCGCGTATGCGGTCGCAACAATATCGATCGCTTGTTTATAGTTGGCTGGCGCGGCTGCGAGTACCGGTGTGATCAAGCTAGTTGCCAGTGTGACAACAGCCATCATAGTTACGATTGTACGTTTAAACACTTTCATGTTCATATTCTGTTTCCTCCTTCTAATCGCCTCCGGGGTTAGCTGACGGGTTCGGGACGGAAGGTATCCCTACCGCTTGATAGCGGATTCACCCCACTAATATTGGTTCCCCCGTATTCCTTTGGGAAGTTCGGCGTAGTCCATATACTACACTATCGGTTGCAGAAACGCAAAACGCGCTAAAGGTCATTAATTTTAATTATGTAAACTTGATATAGGTATTCCCAGTTATACATCGGTATGCGGCAGTATTCGATCATGACAACGGTCTAGCAGTCTTTTTTCTGTTCAGGCGCAGGAACCATTGCTGCGAATCGCGAATAAGTTCACAATTGTTTTTTCGATTATTTTGAATGAAGGAATGCGATATGGAAATATGGTTTTGGCTCGTGCTTGTGGCTGGTAGTGTTAGCTGGGCTGCTCGGGAACGCAGAGAAAACACACTATTGAGGGCCACAGTCAAACAAGAACAGACAGAAATCTCCCAACAGCAGAACACCCAAGAACAAATCCGGTTGAATGAAGCCAGATTCAAAGCCATCCTGGAAACGTCGGTTGACGTGATGACCCGGCTGGATTTAGATGGTGTCATTCTTGAGCTGTATACGCGGCCCGGCTTTTATCAAACTCCGCCAGATCGTCGCCTAGTCGGTAAGAAAATTGATAGCATTTATGAGACGTCGGTTACAGACCGCTACCAGCAAGCGATGGAACAAGTATTATTAACCGGACGACCGCAGCGTTTTACCTATGAAGGCGAATATCATGGTAGAGCCTACGGTCGGGAAGTCTGGTTGACCGGCTGTGGTGAGGAACTGATCGCTATTGAGCGGGACACGACAGAACGAGTGATGATGGCTAAGCAACTGCGTTATCTCAATCTGTATGATTCGTTAACCGGATTGTTTAATCGCAGCCGATTTGAACAGGAAATGCGGCATTTCGGCGAAGACGAGCAATGTTCTGTCGGGATCGTTGTCTGCGATCTGGATGGACTAAAGCTGATTAATGACACCCTTGGCCATGAACAGGGAGATCGACAACTGGTAGATGTGGCTGATCTTTTCAAACGCTGTTTCCGAGCGGAGGATCACATTGCACGTATCGGCGGTGATGAATTTGCTGCGATCTTGCCAAATGTAGATGATGAAACACTGACAGCAATTTGCCGAAAAATCAGTCAAGAGGTCGACGAATACAATCTACTGCTGCCAAACGCTAGGCTTGGCCTGTCGATAGGTCATGCTATGCGCGGTTGTCCGACTGATATGAATACTCTATTCATCGAAGCGGAAAACGAAATGTATCGACAAAAGCAGTTGCGCGACGAAAACGTCCGCCAGTTTATTCTTGACGGCATGTTTCAATCCGTGGAAGCCAGAGATTACTTTAAAAGCGGTCATCCGCAACGAGTCGAGGAATATGCAGTTAAATTGGCTGCAGTTTTGGAACTAAGTTCAGAACAGGTAGAGAATCTTCACCTGTTATCCCGCTATCACGATATCGGCAACGTTGGCCTTGATGAACGCATTGTCATGAAACCTGGACGATTGACGACTGATGAGCGACAGGAAATTGCGCAGCATTGCGAAATCGGCTGCCGGATTGCCCGCTGTGTTCCTGCTTTGGTACCTGTCGCAGACTTGGTTCTTAAACATCACGAGCAGTGGGACGGCAGCGGTTACCCGCTGGGTTTGCAGCATACTGATATTCCGCTGGAGTGCCGTATCTTGGCGATAGCAGACGCCTATGAGGCAATGACCGCAGGACGCCCCTACCGCCATGCCCTGAGCAAGACTGAGGCGATTGAAGAACTGCGCCGGGGCGCGGGTACTCAATTTGATCCAGAATTACTGAAGCTATTTTTGCAGGTGCTCGAATCCGAACACGAATAGGTAGGGAGGGTTACCGTGGGCATCCGACTTTTATATGGCCGGGCCGGGTCTGGCAAGACTTCGGCCTGTTTGAAAGAAATACGAGACTTGATGCGGCGTGACCCACTAGGGCCGCCGCTGATTCTTCTTACCCCTGAGCAAGCCACCTTTGAGGCCGAACGGGAGTTAGCTCGCGGCGGCGGTTTTTGCCGTGCACATGTTTATGGCTTTCGTCGGCTGGCTCATTCTGTGCTGATGGAGACCGGCGGCGCAGCCCGGCCGCAGCTAAGCGACCTATCAAAGCGCATGATTCTGCGCCAGGCATTGGCTGATAATGAGGATCAACTGACTGTATTTCGGCAAGCAGCTCACCAGCGAACGTTTGCACAGACCATGGCCTCTCTGATTAGCGAGTTCAAGGCCTACAGCGTTAACCCCCGGGCTCTGGCCGAGGCGGCGGTACAAGCGTCCAATTCACCGCTTGGCTCGAAACTGTCTGATCTAGCCGCTGTTTATGCCTCATACGAGGGGTTAATCGCCGGGCGCTACGCCGATCCGCAGGACTATCTGGGTATGCTGCTGCACAAGATTTCTCGCTCCAGCCTGCGTGGTTCTACTGTATTTGTTGATGGGTTTGATTGGTTTACCAAACAAGAATATGGTGTACTCGGCGCACTGGCTAACGTAGCAGAGAACTTGACCATAACCTTGTGTCTGGACCGGCATGAGGCTGAAGATAAACAGGAGGTCGATTTATTTTACCGCCAGGCAGTGACGGCGGCTCTCATCAAACAGCTGGCCAAGGATAATCAATTGTCGTTTGAGGCGCAGGAGGTCCGCAGTCCGGGCCGGTTTGCAGCTAGTTCGTTACTGACCTATATTGAACAGTCACTAGCAGGGGTGAAGGGTGAAGCCCCCTCTAAACAAATTGCTCAAACAGAGGACATTGTTATCGTTGAAGCAGCTAACCGGAGGGCTGAGATTGAGGGGATCGCCCGCGATATTATTCGCTTATGTCGGGACAAGAGCTACCGCTGGCGAGATACGGCAGTCCTGGTGCGAGATGAAGCAATTTACTCTGACATCATCGCCACTGTATTTGCTGATTACGGTATTCCCTGTTTTCAGGATCGCCGCCGCCCGGCTGTGCATCATCCGCTGGCAGAAGTACTGCGGTCGTCAGTCGAGGCTATTGTTGAACGCTGGGATTATGAGCCGGTATTTCGTGCGTTGAAAACAGGCTTATTTCCTTTATCTGATGAACAAATTGATCTATTGGAAAATTACGTGTTAGAGTTTGGTATTCGCGGCAAGCGTTGGCTGCAGGAAGAAGACTGGCGGTTCATGCGCCGCTGGTCGCTGGATGAAGATGAACAGCCTGACGCGGCGGGGCAACAATATCTTGATACGGTGAACACCATCCGCCGCCAGGCGATTGCACCGCTTGCTGCTCTAGCTGCCGAGTGCCGCCGGTCGAAAACGGCGGCTGAGTATACTGGCAAGCTATTTGGCTTCCTGATTGCGATCAACGCCCCACAAACCTTAGAAGCCTGGGCGAAAGAGGCTGAGGCGGCGGGTGATTTGGCGCTGGCTGAAGAACACAGCCAGCTTTGGAATGCAATTATTGGTCTATTTGATGAATTGGTTGATTGTTGTGGCGATCAGGCAATGACGCTTGAAGAGTATGGCGAAATACTGGGTGAAGGTCTTGAGGGATTGACCTTAGGGCTGATTCCGTCAGGGCTGGATCATGTTACAGTCACTTCGCTTGACCGGACGCGTCTGCTTAGAGCCAAAGCCGTCTATCTGCCAGGAGTCAATGAAGGGGTTTTGCCGAGACGCGGTAAGGTGGACAGTCTATTTAGTGATGAAGAACGCCTGTTGCTGAAGGGGATGGGAGTCGAGCTGGCGCCAGGTGCGGCTGCTGAGGCCTTTGCGGAGACCTATCTGGTCTATTTCGCGTTAACGAGGGCCAGTGAATACTTGTGGGTCAGTTATTCCTTGGCTGATGAAGAGGGTAAAGGAATGCAGCTTTCCCAGGCAGTCAACGAGCTCAAGCTGAGAGTTCAGGGCGGCTCTAACCCCGGATTTTCGGTGCGATCCCTGCGGCTCGAGCCACTGCCGGGAGAGGAAAAATCGTTTATTGCCCATCCGCGCCGGGCGGCTTCGGCACTGGCGGTTAGCTTGCGCCAATCGGGCGGTAAACCGGAAGACCTTAGTCCGGTGTGGCTTGACGTATATAATGTCTGTCTTGAAAATGAAGAACGGAAAGCGGGATTGCGATTGGCGCTATCCGGGCTGTTTCACTCAAATAGCGAAACTCAGCTTGATCCTCAGCTAGCCAGACAGCTCTGGCTATCGCGTGGGTCGCGTCTGCGTGGCAGCGTAACTGCGTTTGAATCGTTTTATTCCTGTCCCTTTCAGCATTTTGCCCGCTTTGGCCTGAAGCTGCGGGAACGCCAGGTTTTCAAACTGGAACCGCCTGGCATGGGACTGCTACTGCATGCGGTCGTCAAGTCGTTTGGCGAAGCGGTGAATCAGTCTGGCCGGAACTGGGGCGATTTGAGCCGGGATGAGACCGCCTCGCTGTGTGAATCGATTGTCGGCGAGCTTGCCCCGAAACTGCAAAATGAGATCCTGTTGTCAAACGCACAGTATCGGCATATTCAGGGGCGAATCCGGCGTACTGCCGAAACTGTCATTTGGCGGCTGGTGGAATTCGACCGCGGGAGTTCGTTTAAGCCGATCGCGCTGGAGCAATCCTTTGGACTAGGCGGCGACTCGCTGCCGCCGATTTTGCTGCAACTGGAAGATGGCATCGAGCTTGAGTTGGCCGGTCAGATTGACCGCTTAGACTGCGCCGAACACAATGGCAAAAAGTATTTTCTAGTCATTGATTATAAATCAGGTGGCGCTTGGTTGGAGCTGCTGGATGTGTACCATGGCTTGAAGCTGCAGCTTTTGCTGTATCTGTTGGCTTCGTGCCGGTTAGGTGAACTGCTGACAGGGGCGCCTGACTGCCTGCCGGCGGGAGTGCTGTATTATTTTCTCAAACGGCCCAGCGTGACTGGGTCTACGTTCCTGCCACCGGACAAAGTGGCAGAAAAGCTCAACGCGCAGATGAAAATGCCTGGCTGGGTGTTGGCTGATCCGGACATTGTGAAACTGCTTGACGCAAATATCCGTCAGTACTCGCAGTTTCTGAAGATCGGCTTTAACCCAGACAAGGGAACCTTCTATAAACAAACTGCTCATTATTTAAAAGATCAGGAACAGTTCACGCTGTTGATGCACCATGTGGAGCAGCAATGTCAGCGAGCAGCCAAAGGAATTCTCAGTGGTGATATTGATCTGCGACCGTATGACTTGGCTGGTCGAACCGCTTGTGAGCGCTGCCGGTTCCGGCCAGTCTGCCAATTTGATCGGATGCTGGCTGATAATGACTTTGCCAAACTACCTTTGCTTGATGATGATACGATTTTTAGCCTGATCGGGAAGGAGGGGTAGGTAGTGGGTTGGTCGTCCGAACAAATCCAAGCCATTGAAACCCGGGGCTGCAATTTATTGGTTGCGGCTGCTGCTGGTTCAGGGAAAACCTCGGTGCTGGTAGAACGCATCATTCATCAAATTACCATGCCTGGCCCGCAGGGCGAGGAGCCGATCGACGTTGACCGTATGTTGGTTGTGACGTTTACCAGCGCGGCTGCCGCCGAAATGCGATCCCGTATCGCCGCCCGGATTGCTGCCATGCAGCAACAGAAGTTTTCCCGCCGTTTAGCCAGACAGGCGGCTCTGTTAAATTCGGCTAATATCTCGACTATCCATTCATTTTGTCAGTCTGTCGTACGCAAGTATTTTTATTTGCTTGACCTTGATCCCGGCTTTCGTGTCGGCGCGGCAGCTGAAATGGAACTGCTGAAAGCTGATGTGCTAGAGCAAGTCTTTGCCGATTGCTATGAGGCAGATGATCCGGGGTTCAGCCTATTGATCGACCACTACGCTGACGCCGACGGTGACGATACGCTGATGCAGTTGGTGCTTAATCTCTACGAATTTTCCCGCAGCCATCCCTGGCCTGAACACTGGCTGCGCCAGCTAGCCAGCCGGTTTGATTTGCCGGCAGAGACAGGCGTTGATGATACGCCTTGGTCGAACCTTTTGCGGCAGGAAATTCTGCTCCAACTGGAGAATCGGGCCTGGGCGCTGGATCGACTGATCAGAGAAGCAGAAGCTGATCCCGACTTTGGCGCTTATGCTGAGACATTTGCCGCCGACAGTGAAATAATTGGTGAACTCATCCTGGCTGCCCGCCTTTCCTGGGCGAAACTGGAACAGGCCTTTGTCGGGCTGGATTTCGTTAAACTCAAAACCGTACGTGGTGGTGACGAAGACCGTAGAGAGTACTTTAAATCGCGGCGTGATGCGGTGAAGAAGGCTGTTAACGGAATTCGAGACAGCTATTTCGCCCGCAGCGGTGCCGATTTGATTGTAGATATGCGGGGGCTTACCCCGCTGGTCAGCGCGTTGGCGCAGCTGGTTATCGCGTTTTCCACGGCATTCTCTCAGACAAAGCGTAAAAAGAGTGTGCTTGATTTCAGCGACTTAGAGCATTTTTGTTTAGCTGTCCTGCTTGATGAATCTAGCTCTCCCGGTGATCCCAAGCCGTCAGCCGCGGCCCTACAGATGCGGGAAAGTTTCGCCGAGGTGTTGGTGGATGAATACCAGGATACCAATGGCGTGCAGGAAACGATACTCGTGCTCCTGACTCGTGACGACCCGCCGAACCGCTTCATGGTCGGCGATGTCAAGCAAAGCATCTACCGGTTCCGTTTAGCTGAGCCGCGATTGTTCATGGAAAAATACCGCTCTTACCCGTCAGAGGGCATTGGACCTTGCCGCCGCATCGACCTGGCTGCCAATTTTCGCAGCCGGGCGCTCGTGCTGCATGCGTCTAATTTCTTATTTGGTCAGTTGATGACCGAAGCGGTCGCCGAGCTTGACTACGGTGAGGCTGAACGCTTGAATCCCGGACTCGACTACCCGCCGTGCGCGGATAGTCTGGCCGGGGTGGAACTGCATCTCCTGGAACGCCGCCCTCAGGATACAGAAGCAGAGCAAGCTGTGGTCACTGAATCTGAGTCTGACCCTGCGGCTGGACAATCAAGCCATGACGGCAGCGCTGCGCTGGACTCGTTTAGCCGCGAAGCTGCCTGGATTGCTAGCCGTATTAACCAACTGATGCAGGGCGGGCATCAGGTCTATGATAAAGAGACGAAAGGCTACCGGCCATTAGGGTGGCGGGATATTGTCATTTTATTGCGGTCGGTTCAGGGAAAGGCACAGCCAATGCTTGACCTGTTGCGGGCGGCTGGCATTCCTTGCTATGCGGACATGGATACAGGTTACTTCCGGGAAACAGAGGTTGGCATCATTGTTTCCCTATTGCAGATACTGGATAATCCCCGCCAAGACATCCATCTGGCGGGAGTACTGCGCTCGCCGTTGTTCCATTTCAGCGGTCAAGAGCTGGCGTTGCTGCGAGTCGCTGATGGTGGCAAGGAACATCACCGCGATCTATGGGATTTGCTGCTGTCAATGGCTCAAGAGGAAACTCAACAGCCCCTGCTTAAAGAGAAGACGGCCGCTTTTATCACCACTATCGCTCGCTGGCGCTCATTGGCCCGGCGGCGCAGCGTGGCGGAATTGCTGTGGCTGATTTATGAAGAGACTGGCTTTTATGATTATGCTGGCGGCATGCCTGGCGGCGCCTTTCGCCAAGCAAATCTCCGGGCCCTGTTCGACCGGGCCCGTCAATATGAGGCAACCAACTATCGAGGCTTGTTCCGCTTTCTCCGCTTCATCGAAGCGCTCACCGCACGGGGTGCTGATCTTGCGGTAGCGCGTGCCTTGGGTGAAAACGAAAATGTTGTACGGATCATGAGTATCCATAAAAGCAAGGGACTGGAATTCCCGGTCGTGTTTGTCGCTGATATTGGCAAGGAAATTAACCTTAGCGATACCCGTGAGTTGGTGCTGTGTCACCGCGATTGGGGAATCGGACCCTATGTCACCTTGCCAAATCAAGGCTATCGCTATCCGACGCTGGCACGGTGGGCGATTGCACAGCAGCTTCGCCGTGAAACCAAAGCGGAGGAACTGCGGATACTCTATGTTGCCCTGACACGGGCGAGAGAAAGGCTGATTCTGGTTGGTTCAGCCCGGGATCTGGCGGCTAAGTGCATAGCCTGGGCCGAATCAGCAACTTTAGGCGCGCGGACTCTGCCAGAAGCGCAAACTGCCGCCGCCAAGACATATCTCGACTGGATTGTCCCTGCCTTGGTTCGCCATCCTGACGGCGCTCCACTGCGGGAAGCGGCAGGCATAACCGATAATGCTACTCCGGAAGGACTGGAAATCGATACTAATAGTTCGTGCTGGCAGATTACTCTCGATTTCACGCCAGATACTGGCAGTGATCAGGCCGAGGGCGAACAGGAATCCGACCTTTGGCAACAGATGCGGCAATTACAGCCGGTTTCTGTGAGCAGCGATGCCGCCGAGATTCGGCGGATATTGAATTGGCAATACCCGTATTCGGCTGTAGTCGGTCAGCCGGCCAAGCTGACAGTTACGGAAATCAAGCGCCGGATGGCAGAAACCGCAGCGGAGGCAAAACTGTTGTATACACCGACACTGTATTCCCGGCCCCGCTTTACCGGCGAAAAGAAGTTGACTGGTGCGCAACTCGGTACAGTGACTCATTTAGTCATGCAGCGCATCCAGCCCCAATTAGGCCTAACCAAAGCCGACATTGCCCGACAAGTGGAATTCATGACAGCGGCGGAGTTTCTGCTGCCAGAGGAAGCTGCGGCAGTAGACATTGACGCGGTAGCTGCATTTTTTACCAGCGATTTAGGCAAGAGACTGCAGCAGGCTCTCTGGGTCAAGAAAGAACTGCCGTTTAGCCTGATGCTGCCTGCCGAACGGTTCGCGCCAGCAACTCAAGGCAGCGGTGACAGCGTATTTGTGCAAGGGACACTAGATTGTCTGTTTGCTGAAGCAGACGGCTTGGTGTTGCTTGATTATAAAACTGACTATACAGCCGATGCCAGGCAGCTTGCCGAGCGCTACGCGGTGCAGCTCTCTCTGTACGCGGAAGCGGTGACAGCCATCATCGGCCAGCCGGTGAAGGAAAAGTTTATCTATTCTTTCTGCCGGCGGGAAGCGGTGCCAGTTGAGTGAGATTGATGGAGGACGCTAACCGCAGAGAGGGCTACTGGAGATTCTAACCGCAGAGTACGCAGAGTGCGCTGAGGGTGCGCAGAGGGTACACCCGCGGAGGCTAGCGATTGTGTAAAGGCCGCTGTGCGCCTGCGCAAAGGGAATACACAAAAAAATATGCGCATGTCCTGCGCACTGTACAATAATAACTCCCTCCTCAACAGATCCTCTGTGTACGCTGTGGTAAACGTAACTTCGTTCTTGCGAAAGCAAAAAGAGAAAGGATGTGGAACTCGTGAGAAACCTGTACTCCCGCCCCTCTATCCTTGTGTTGGCCTTGTTGTTGGTTTTGTCTATTGCATTGCCGGTAGCCGCTGCGCCTTCGTACGTTCAAGTTGATATTTTGACAGTTAACGACTATCACGGCGCATTGGCTGAAGCTGGAAAAAATCCCGGCGCGGCAAAGCTAGCCGGATGGTTGCGCGCAGAGCGGGCGAAGAATCCTGAGGGAACGCTGATCCTCAGCGCGGGCGACATGTTCCAGGGTAGTCCGGACTCCAATCTTTTATATGGCAAAACTGTGGTTGATGTTATGAACAACATTGGCTTTACCGCGATGACTCTCGGCAATCATGAATTTGACTGGGGAATTGATACTCTGAAAGTTCGCGCCAAGCAAGCGCGCTTTCCATTTGTTGCTGCCAACATTCTTGACAATAAGACGAACAAAGCTGCTGATTTTGCCAAGCCATACATGCTCATTGAAAAACAGGGTGTTAAAATTGCGATTGTCGGCATGGCAACACCGGAGTCTGCTTATAAGGCCAGCCCTAAGCTAGTCAGCGGGCTGACGTTTGCCGATCCGGCGGCAACTTTTCGCGAACTGCTGCCAGAACTGAAGCGTCAGGCTGACATTGTTATCGTACTGTCACATCTCGGCGGTGCAATTGACCAGCAGAACGGCGCTCTGACTGGTGAGGCAGCTGAATTTATCGAAAAAAGCGTTGGTGTTGATGCACTGATTACCGGTCACTCACACGAGGGCTATGCCATCAAGGCGCAAAATGTACCGGTGGTGCAAGCACGTTACAACGGTCGCGCTGTTGGCAAAATTTCGCTGCTCTATGTCCCCGGATCGAAACAAGTCTTAGCATCGAGCGCTGCGCTGATTGAGATGGATCCGGCGATACTGACCGCTGATATTGGTGTAGCTAAAATACTGGATGCAGCTAAAGCAGAAATTGATCCAGTAAAAAATATCGTTCTCGGTAAAACAACCCATCCTTTGTCCCATGATCGCAAACAGCTCTCACTCTTAGGGCAGTGGTCGTCAGATGTCATCAGAAAGGCGGTCGGCGCCGATATCGCTCTGCAGAACGGCGGCGGTCTCAGAACCAGCATTCCAATGGGCACGGTAACTATGGGTCAATTGTATGAGGTAATGCCGTTTGACAATACCCTGGTCACTGCCGAAATGACAGGGGCGCAAGTTCTCAGCGTTCTCGAATATGGTATCCGCAATGAACAGATTGGCATGCTGCAGTTTGCTGGTATCAAAGTTATCTATGATGCATCGATGCCTGCAGGCAAGCGAGTAGTAGAAGTGGTCATGAGTGATGGCAAACCGCTGAAACTGGAAGGTAAATATAAAGTTGTGACTAACGATTTCATGGCCTCAGGCGGTGATGGCTTTACGATGTTCAAAGATGCGCAGAATCTGACTGATACCTATCAACCGGTGCGCGACGTGCTCGTTGACGCCATTCGCCGACAGCAAACTCTGAACTTCGTCGGCGACGACAGGTTGACTGAGGTTTGGAGCATTATGAAGCAGGAGAAACCGGCAGCGTAAGCACGAAATAAGGGACGATAACCGCAGAGTGCACAGATGGCATGGCGGACTGCATTAACATGTAGAGGTCTACCAACCAACGTGGAAGCAAATTTGGACATGAAGAAAGCCGATTTTCCTGCACTAAGGAACATCGGCTTTAATTTTTACTATTTTTTTGGTCCGTTTTTTAGTTGGAGTTCAGTTATCTATCAATCCATGTATGATCTCAGTATCAAATGAATTGCCGATTTCAGAATGTATTGTATAGCTGAATAGCAATATATACGGCTACAGTCCATATGATTATTGCTGATACTTTATTTATCCTTTTAAGAATTTTACCTTCAGAGTCAAAATTACCTACAATCTTTCCAACTACAGCAAGACTTAGAAACCAAAGCCAGGAAACAAAAATACAGGCAGCAGTAAATGCCACTTTTTCTGAACCAGCGTAGTTTAGTGAACTCGTTCCAATCACACCAATCGTATCAAGAATTGCGTGAGGATTAAACAGCGACACTGACATGGCAAACACAATTTGTTTTTTTATTGGCATTGCTGCGTCATTTTGGTTAAAGTTTGCAGTATCACTCTTCCAAATCGAGTACCCCATATAAACTAGAAATACTATTCCAATAGAAAAGATGGCTGTTTGCAATACGGGAACTGTTAACACAATGACAGAAACTCCTAATACAGCTAACAAAATGAGTAAAGTATCGCAAAGTGAAGCTGTAATGATAACTGGAATTGCATCGCTAAACCTTGGTTGTGAGGCGCCTTGATTAAAGACAAATACATTTTGTGCGCCAAGAGGGAGGATTAACCCGAAGGCTAACACTATTCCATGAAGTAATGCTGCTAACAAAATATTTCCTCCTAGTTTAAAGGTTGTATCGCCTATGTTATAACTTATTTCGGCATTTTTCAATAACTTAATAAATTTAGCTCAGTTATTCCCTATTAAATTAAGTTATGTTACGATAAAACAAAATTCTCTGTGTCTGCAGTAAAGGATTCTTGGTACTGCTAAGGAGGTTATTATGGAAAATTCACAGGCGGAGACCAGTGCCAGCGAGCGCGTATCTGCATCGAGATATATGGCGGCAGCGTTCGCCGCCATGGCATGCGCCATCATTCTTTGGGCCTCTGCCTTTGCAGGGATTCGCACCGGTTTGGCCGCATTTAGCCCTGGACATTTGGCTCTGTTCCGATTTCTCTGCGCTTCAGCGGCGCTGGCGGCTTATGCTGCCGTAGTGCGCATTCCGCTGCCCGAACGCAAGGATGTACCGCGGATCGCTCTACTTGGATTTTTTTGGATTACGGTGTATCATACTGCGCTCAACTATGGCGAAGTCACCGTATCTGCTGGTGCGGCCAGCTTTTTGATCAATGCCACGCCGGTTATAACAGCTGTCTTAGCAGCGGTGTTTTTGCGTGAAAAAGTAACTCCGTTCGGCTGGTTGGGTATTGTCGTCAGCTTTGGCGGCGCTGCGCTCATCGCTTGGGGTGAAGGCGAGGGAGTGCGCTTTGACGCGGGAGCGTTATGGGTTTTGGTGGCAGCGGTTGCGTCTGCGCTTTCAATCGTTATCCAAAAACCACTGCTGCAGCGTTACTCAGCCTTACCATTAACAGCCTATCTGGTTTGGGCAGGCACTCTACCGCTGCTGGTTTTCTTGCCTGGTCTGACCGGGGCGATTACAGACGCTCCGCTTTCCGCCTCAATGGCAGTTGTCTACCTAGGCGTCTTTCCTGGAGCGGTCGCCTATGCAAGCTGGGCCTATTTCCTGTCCATCGTACCTGTGTCGCGGGCGGCTAGTTTTCTGTATCTCTCACCGCCGGTGGCCGTGCTGATTGCCTGGCTGTGGTTGGGAGAAATGCCAACACTGTTTACCCTGGCTGGCGGGGTACTGGCGCTCAGCGGAGTGGTTATTGTTAATCGTTGGGGCAGATAATGACGATTAGAAGTAGATCAAGAGTCCCTTCTCGCAGAAGGGGCAAACGATAGAGGTGTCCTTGCCCGCTCCGTTCTAAGATGAAAAGAATTGCAAAAAAAAATTCACAAAAAACTTTTTCCGGCCAGAAGGAGAATAATATCTCTACACGAATACATAATAAGGTAATAGTTGGGGGCGTAGCTCAGTCGGGAGAGCGCTTGGTTCGCATTCAAGAGGTCAGGGGTTCGAATCCCCTCGTCTCCACCAATATAGTACAAAAATATGTAATAAAATGTGTGACTGACCGGAATAAATGTCGTCCTGGACATTAATAGGGTCATTTGACTCGTGGACATTAATAGGGTTCAGAAAAAAACTACCATTTTTTGATGGTAGTTTTTGTATTTATGATTAAAATTAAGTGTTTGAACCTAATGTCAAACCTTCCCGATTATCCAGTTATTAAAAGACAATTACTAGCGTCCCGCATTTACCGACGATGACAAATTAAATACGGTACTTGCAGAACTTGGCTTGGGAGGCAGGGATTCCATTCGTCATATTCTGCAGCTACGATGTGATTCGTAATGAGGATTTCCTCGCCGAGCTTTATGAAAAGAGCCAAATCATCCACTTTCAGCGGTATACGTTGCCCGATGGTTATCTGGCTTTTATGAGGGTACTCAAGAAGCTCAATGAAAGTCTTCCTGGTGAGAGCGTGTTTTCTTTGGTGGAGGGGCAAAACTGCCAGTATCTATATGTGCATTCTCTGGGGTGTATCGGTCGCCTGTTTGATATCTTGAAAAACGCCCTTAAGTTTTCTGCCGGTAATATGATGAAAATACTTTCCATAGAATCAATTGAGGCAAATAAAGGACTGCCGAAAGCCGTAAGCAAACTGAACGGTACATAAAAATTGGCGAGCAGATTATGGCTGAAAGCGATGAGCAATGGACGGAATTGTATGGAGAGATATCCAGTTACTTTGGCAATAACAACACTGATGAATGCACACAGGATGCAGAGGATCAAAGTAAGGAGCAGGTCGCATAAAGCAAATACACCGTCCATCTTGGGCGGTGTATTTGCTTTAGAATTACCAATGATTTGTATTGTGTTTTGCTTGAGGGCTAAATCCTGGTATACTTTATCTCTTGTTCGAGTTGAATTCACAGCCAAATCTTTTGCGCCTTTAGTGAAATACGAATTAGTCACAACTATTGCTTTTTGACAGTTGTAAATTGCTTTGGAAGCTAAAACCTGTTGTACCGAATCTCCCGATACCAGACTGTTATAACATTTGGCTTGAATCGCTGTTCGCTCTCCAAGCTTTTCAATAATTAGGTCTGCTCCCATATCGCCAGTTACGGAGGTAAAGTCGACCTTAAAACCACGGGCTGTGAATATTTTGCCTAATAACTTTTCAAATTCAATCCCCGACATTGTATCAGCATAGTCTAAGTCTATGGCTGTACCACGATACCCTTTGGAAAGCATATTCTGTTCTATCTCTTTCACCCTCTGCGCTTGAGAGAGTGAGGCTATCTCAGATGAAATAAGTTTTTCAATGTTTACTGGGATTCGGAATCTTGGTCTGTTTTCATTCACTTGACGGCTGCTTCTACAGACGGATCGGCAGAGCGGGGTTTTGAGTTTTGCGACCATTTGAAAATATTCAAGTTGTCGTAAATCCATAAGCTCCTCTCCTGCCATTGATTAAATCAATTATACCATTGCGCTTTTCTTATGCTAAACCCAAAAGATTCAAGCGGCAACAAGAAATTTTAAAGGGGAGTGGGTAATGAATAACTTAACACGTGGACTTATTGTGATCGCGGTAGGTGTTATTCTCTGGTTTATCCCCGTGCCGGTCGGATTAAAGCCAGAGGCATGGAAGCTGATGGCAATATTTGTTGCGACAATCCTGGGCTTTATTCTGCAGCCTTTGCCCATCGGATCAGTCGCATTCATCAGTATTACCTTCACTGCTCTGTTAGGGGTCTTAAAGCCAGCGGAGGTATTATCGGGTTTCAGTAATGGTACAATTTGGTTAATCGTGTCAGCTTTTCTTTTCGCCAAAGGGTTTATCAAAACAGGACTAGGCCGACGTATCGCCTATATGCTAATCCGGTCTTTCGGCGATAGTACACTAAAGTTGGGATATACGCTGGTATTGAGTGACTTGATCGTTAGTCCCGCCACTCCGTCGAATACGGCTCGGGGCGGCGGTATTATGTTTCCTATCGTGCGCAGCTTATCTTCTGCCTTTGACTCAGAGCCTGGTCCTTCCGCACGACGGGTTGGCGCTTATCTGATGAAAACCTCATTTCAAGGTAACTGTGTTACATCGGCAATGTTTATGACATCTTGCGCTCCCAATCCATTAATGGTTCTCTTAGCTGCCAAGACAGTAAACGTAGCCATTTCTTGGGGAACATGGGCGCTGGCTGCATTCGTTCCTGGCGTTGTTTCTCTTGCCTTAGTCCCATATATTCTTTACAAAATTTATCCTCCCGAGGTAACGAAAACACCAGAAGCAAAGGTAATCGCCGCTAAGGAAATTGAAAAAATGGGACCGATGAGTACAGCCGAGAAGATCATCGCCTGTGTTTTTGTCGGTGCTCTCACCTTGTGGAGTACGGCCCAGTTTACCAAACTAGATGCTACGGTTGTGGCCATGCTCGGGGTATCTGTAATGATGGCTACAAAGGTATTAGACTGGAAAGACGTGCTTGAAGAAAAGGGCGCATGGGATACGATGGTTTGGATGGGCAGTCTCGTCGGCCTTGCAGACTATCTCAATAAAACAGGTTTTATACCCTGGTTTGCCAAAAGCGTCGGAGCAATGCTCACAGGCGTAGAATGGGTCCCTGCGTTGGCGATTTTGCTGTTTGCTTACCTCTATAGTCATTATGGGTTTGCCAGTTTATCCGCCCATGTAACTGCCATGTACTCTGCTTTTCTTGCGGTTGCGGTGGCTGCTGGGGCTCCTCCATATCTCGCCGCGTTATCTCTCGCATTCATGTCAAACCTCATGGGATGTCTCACACATTATGCAACAGGGCCTGCTCCTGTCTACTTTGGCGCAGGATATATTGACCAGGGGACTTTTTGGAAGCTTGGTTTCATCTTGTCAATTGTCTATATGGTTGTATGGGTAGGCTTGGGCTCTATTTGGTGGAAGGTTATCGGGCTTTGGTAGGTCAAGTTATTGAATTTGGTAAAAAAGAAGGAGTGGATTACAAATGGATAACCAAGAAGCTTTGGTGCAACTTACCGGAAAAATTGCAAAATTCGTGGGCATAGTTGGCAAGATACTGCCAGGTGATGTAACTGCTAAGTTAAAAGAACTTAGTGAAAGCGAAACAATGCCGATGGCAAAAATGATTTATGAATGTATGGAAAAAAATCAACAACAAGCGGCGGAATTAGACAGACCTTCTTGTCAAGATACAGGTTTAATTCAAATGTTCGTACGGGTTGGTTCCAAGTTTCCTTATATTGATGACTTAAAAAAGGTTCTGAAGGATGCAGTATTTATCGCGACGAAAGAAGCGCCTCTTCGTCATAATTCAGTTGAAACATTTGATGAAGTGAATACTGGAACCAATACAGGTACAGAGTCGCCTTGGCTATACTGGGATATCATTCCGAATAGCGATAAATTAGAATTAGACGTATACATGGCTGGCGGCGGGTGTTCGCTTCCAGGGCAAGGGAAAACCTTAATGCCAGGTGAAGGGTACGAAGGAGTTGTCAAGTTTGTTCTTGATATCATGACCTCCTATGGATTGAATGCATGTCCTCCTTTATTGATAGGCCTCGGTATAGGCACTTCTATTGATTCCGCAGCTTATATGTCAAAAAGAGCACTGATGCGTCCGCTTGGAAGCCGCAATGCCAATCCAAAAGCAGCTGCTTTAGAAGAAGAAATGGCTGCAGCTATTGATTCTATAGGACTTGGACCTCAAGGATTAACGGGTACAAAATCGGTTATGGGAGTGCACATTGAGAATTCAGCCCGTCATCCATCGGTTATTTCTTGCGCAGTTAATATTGGCTGCTGGGCGCATCGCCGGGGGACTATCATATTTAACAGTGATTTAAGCTACCAATCTAGTACTCATAAGGAGGTTGTGTTATGAAAAAAATCCTGAATACGCCTGTTTCAGACGAAGACTTAAAAGATATTAAAATTGGCGATGTTATCTATCTTAATGGCCATATTGTTACTTGCAGGGACGTAGCGCATAGACGACTTATCGAGCTGGGCCGCGAATTACCGGTAGATCTTAAAGGCGGTGCTATTTTCCATGCAGGTCCTATTGTTCGAAAAATTGAAGGTACAGATGATAAATATGAAATGGTTTCGATTGGACCAACTACAAGCATGAGAATGGAGAAATTCGAAAAAGAATTCATTGAACAAACCGGTGTTAAAATAATTGTTGGTAAAGGTGGTATGGGGCCTAATACAGAAGCAGGATGCAGGGAACATAAAGCATTGCATTGTGTATTCCCCGCTGGCTGTGCTGTAGTAGCTGCAACGTGCGTAGAAGAAATAGAAAGCCAACACTGGATGGATCTGGGGATGCCTGAAGCATTATGGGTCAGTCGAGTAAAAGAATTTGGACCACTAATTGTTTCTATTGATGCAGAAGGAAACAATATTTTTGAGCAGAACAAGATAGCGTTTAATGAGCGCAAAAATGCCGCTTTAGAAGCACTTTACCCGAAAGTTAGGTATATTAAATAAAGTTGGATTACGCGAAACGTTCCTTGCCTTATCGCGAGGAACGTTTCACGTTAAAGTAAGACAGGTATGAGAGAAACATGGTAGGAGAATGAGATGGTACGGATTGCAGGGTATATAACCGTCGAACAAAAAGTAAACAGCTCCAGGTTTTTGCCTAACGACGAAGGATAATGACGGACACCCTATTTCCGAGGATACTGCAGAAATCAAAGAACGTCTGCAGGCGATGATCAGGACGCTATTGTGGACAGAGGCTTCCCCTACTCGTATTGCTTCCATGTAAAATTCTGCAATTTTCCGTATGGAGGAATGATCATGTCATTAAAGCTTGTTGTAGTGGGGCCAAATGATTCTGCTGCATATGAACTTGAAAAAGTAGTCATAAGTACACTGGGCGACTTAGTGGTAACACAGAGGGCTACTTTAGGCGATTATCGCAATACGATGGCAGATATCTATGTATGTTATAGCACCCGGGAAAAAGAATTTATTAATGATTTTGGCGCTGAAAAAGTATGTGCAATTGAAATGCGTGCTCCTGCTATATTCTTCATACAGATTGCCAAAATACCTGCTGGCGAAAGCGTAGTCATTTTCAATAATAATCAAGGCGGCGCCGATGTCATTTTGAAATACTTTAAGGAATACCAGATAAATCACATAAACGTTAATGTCGTGGCATTTGAAACAGAAACTAGAGAGGAATTAATCAGGCAAAAGCTATCTTGTGCCAAATATATTATTGGAAATGAGGGTTATGTAGGCAAGGGATCATTGCTATTCTCTAAGTATGGAAATAGCTTGGGGTCTGACCATATCGTTATTGCAAGTCCCCCTAGGGAAGGAACTCCTGAATCAATAAGCAGAATGGCAAAAAAAGTGATATTTGAGGCTCAAAAACAAAATAAAAATCAGCTTCTTATAAAACAGTCACACCGTATTAATGAAGCAATTAACAATGTGGCTGCTACAGTTGAAGAGTTAAATGCGTCCCAAGAAGAATTAGCTGCTACAATGCAGGCAGTTACGGAGTTATCTAGCCAGGCCATAAAAGATGTGAAAAACACCCATAAGATATTAGATATTATTCGCCAGATAGCAAAACAAACAAACCTATTGGGACTGAATGCAGCGATTGAGGCTGCAAGAGCTGGAGATCAAGGTCGGGGTTTTTCAGTTGTCGCTGAAGAAGTACGGAAATTATCCGTTCAGAGTACTGATGCAGTAAGGAGCATCAACCTAACGCTAGATCAAATGAATTCTTCGTTTGGAGAAGTTATTAGTAATACCCAGCAAACGGCTATAATTGCCCAGGAAAATGCTAAAGCCACACAATCCATTACAGATATGGTGAATGAATTGCAACAAGTAAGCGAAGAAATGATTCGTTCTTCTCAGTAAAGGGTAGATAACCATTAGGTAAATCAGACATCAATTACTAATAGGGAGAGTTAATTATGGGCGATTATGGTAAATGTGCTCAATGTAAGTTAAGTGACAGAATCTGCCGAGGGCCTGGCGGGCATTATCCTACATTTTGCTCAACCATTCTATATTCTGATGCCTTGAAAAAAGCGGCCGAAGAGTACAAAATAGATGATATAGGAGAGATTGCCAGGCAAGCATCAGTCCAGGAAGCAGAGTGTTATATTGATCGCGGGTCCGAACCGAATAAAAGAAGTAATTGTGAAATAGTAGGCGAGGAGAGATGATGGACAATAAAAGTGCTTGTATACATAGCCCAGCACAAAGAAGAGCGCTATTAACCGGGGGGGTGGCACATTTTATACATGACGGTTTTACCGATATGTTATACATCTTTTTTCCAATATGGCAGATGCAGTTCGCTTTATCCTTTACCGAAATTGGAATTTTAAAGACCCTCTTTTCCGGTACGATGGCGGGGTTCCAAGTACCGTCAGGAGCTGTCTCGACTAACAGGAATATCCGTTTAGACGACAAAAAGGGTACTTTACGTAAAGCGTAAGGTGCCCTTTTTGACCGAATTCAGCCAGTTATTTACTGAGCTAGAGAGGAAGCGTACGGACACGTACAATCTAAAACTCGAGGTTGGTGGGGAACCAGAGACAATTAAAGAAAAATAGCGTAAAGAAAAAATGACCGATGAGCAAAGATCTGCACTTTCAACCAAATACGACGAAAAGATGTCCGGATCCCTATGCTTCTGAGAGATGCAGCGGTTGCAGGTGGAGTTGCTTTTATTGGTAACTCCAGGATTCTTTGGTTTTTAGGAAGTGATGCTTATCTTCCGCCAAAATAATACTGGATCCACATGATAACTTCTGATAAGGAAGGGTGCGGTGTCATTGTTTCGCCTACACTGATCACGGAGTGCGGATCTAAATTGCGGGTTAGCCTGGACTCGCGCAATTCTTTAACCGTTTTGGACGCGATATTTGGGTGTATGGGGGTGATTTTTGTTTCACCGGCATTCATAAGATTAACAACCGGTTGCAGCAAGATGGAAGCTTGCGGCCCGATTATGTGTACTCCTAAAATGGTGTTCGCGCTTTTATCTACCACCAGTTTTACAAATCCGTCATGCTCATCGCCGGGATTAAAGCCCAGGGCAAAACCTTTAGCAGTTGATGAATAATGATGTTTAGCTGTGACCACATCGTAACCTGCCTGAACAGCCTGCTGCTCTGTCAGACCTACATGAGCTACCTGGGGATAAGAAAAGGTTACGGCAGGTACAACATCATAACGGGCCCAACGCCAATCTTCTGGTTGATGCCCGCCAAATAAGTTATGGGTCACTATCTCAGCTTCATAATTGGCTTTATGGCGAAAAGGAGCTTCTCCATTGACATCGCCAAAGGCCCAAATACCTTCTACATTCGTTTCTAGAAATTCATTCGTACGGATCCATCCGCAGTTGTCTGTTTCGATCGATGTATTTTCTAGATGCAACGTATCTGTGTTTGGACGGATTCCGGATGCAAGCATGATTTCATCTGCACGCACTTCCGTAGTTTCACCTGTTAATCTATCTTCAAGGGTTAAAACTTTTTCTCCGTTCGCTACCCTTACTGCAGTTGCTATATGATTTAAAAATACGGAAATTCCAAGATTGCGAATCTCCTTTAGAATTTGAGCAGAGATTTCTTCATCCTCTTTAATTAACAGACGAACATTCCGCTGTACCAGAGTGACCTTTGTTCCCGTAGCGGCAAATACGTGGGCAAATTCAGTGCCAATGGGTCCTCCACCCATGATGATTAAACTTTTATAGGGATTTGGGGGATATTTTTCGCCAAAAAGCGATTCTGAAGTAAGATAACCGGCTTCTTCCAGTCCATCAATGGGCGTTATATTTGTACGTGCCCCCACAGCGATGAAAATCTTATCTGCTGTGAATTCGTCCGATAGGGTACCATCATTCATTGCTATTTGCAGTTTTTTTTCTCCCGTAAAATAGCCAGTTCCTTGATATGCATCTACATTATCCAAAGATTGATAATAGGCTAGAATGTCCTTGCTCTCGTTTATCTTTTGCCATACGCGCTGAGATACTTTTTCCCAATTCATACGAGCCGGAGCAACATCTACGCCGATTTTCGGGAGGTCTTCGATTTCTCTAATATAGTCTGCCGCTGTAACCATAACCTTTGTGGGAATGCAACCACGTGTCAAGCAGGTTCCCCCAAACCTTCCCTTTTCTATTTGGGCACACCTCAAACCCTGACTAATAGCCGCATCTAAGACTATATTGGCAGAACCTGAACCGATTACAACTACGTCATATTTTTTCACGATATTCTCTCCTTGTTGAATCAGTTTTGTTTAATGTTGTAGAAAGAAACTATCCATCAACTAGTTCTTCTAACTCGATCAATCCTAAGTATTTGTAATATAGATTTTTACATTATTTTATGCCGCAGAACAAGGTATTGGTAGTTGGTCACCAGATACACGATGGGTGCGTAAACTGCCTGGCTATTCAGAATGACATTTATTCGTTGGACCCACGGACACTTTCTAAGCGTACTCTGAACTGGCGGACACGTATAGGGTTTCGAACTGACCAGTTTAGATGATTTTTTGGTTGAAATTAATGGACTTGCGGACAATTATAGTATCCAGCTCTGGACACTCTGGACAACAATAATAGGGTTGCAGGAAAAGGGACCGTCTATAGAGCGCATGCTTTTTAGACGGTCCCTGAAGGAAAACTTAAGACTGGGAAGGTGCGTACTGCATAACTCCTGGTCCTATTTTATATCTAGCTTGAGTTAGCCCGTGGCGTAATGCCACGGGCTAACTTTGCGATTAGTGCTATTGAGTTTGTAAAAGTTCGATTATTTTCGGTGTATATCTTTTCCACCGCATGAGCCGGAACCGGCTCCAGTGGCTTTCTGTACTTTCTCCAAGGTATCTGCACCGCTAGCAATAGCCTTCATTATAGATGCACGGCTAATATCTTTGCATATACAAACCTTGGTTAATTTTCTAGAATTTCTGTATTTAGATCTTCGCTCAAATGACCTACCCCTATTCGATTCTAATGCCTATTCTTTTAATAACACTCTCAATACCTGGTCTACTAATGTATCAATATACGTTTCATCCAATTCTTTTTTATAGATAAGCACAAGAAAGTATATAGGTCCGTAGAGCATGTCCAAGGCTACATCTTGATCAATCGAGGAGTTAATTTCTCCCTGTGCAATTCCTCGTTCAAGGAATCTCTTTGCAGCTAAACGGTTAGGAGCAAGATAAGACAAATAAAATGATCTAGCTACTTCTGAGTCTTTACCGCTTTCGGCAATGATAGTTAGCATAGTTTGTCCGATAGTACTATTGAAAACCTTAGCAAGGCTTTGTAATTGCCGCCGAAAGTTTTCCCGAGTTGATGTGGTATCGAGAAACTGGATCTGGGGCGTGATTGATATAAAGAAAGCATCCATAACAACAGCAGCTTTGTTTTTCCACCAGCGATAGATAGTTGCCTTACTCACCCCTGCTTGTGCAGCAATACCTTCAATTGATAAGGTTGCATATCCGTTGTTTTCCAGTAAATAAATAGTTGCTTCAATAATAGCCCTTCTGGATGCTTCGCTTCGAGGGCGTCCTACTGAGTGACATGAAATGTGTTTTTTATCTTTCATATCGATTTCCTCACTTAATGTGAATGTTTGGGATTGCAGACAAGATTAAAAAATTCTAACCCTCAACATTATACCAAAAACTGATGGGTTTGAAACAAGTTAGTATTGAGCACGTTTTTATTTGGATGAGGGTTTCCAAACTTGTTCCAATACCAGGGCAATGAGCATACCGACCATGACACCGTTGCTGAGTACATATTGCAAGACGGTCGGCAAGGTGGAAAAGACTATTTGCGGTAAAAACATCACACCAACTCCAAGAGATAGCGACACACCCAAAATTGTGAGCCGACGTTGGTCGAGTGGCTCTTTAAGAACTGAGATCAAACCGATACCAACCATTTGGGTAAAAGAAGCAAACATGGCAGCATAGGCAACTGGACCAGGTAGCAGTGAAAGCATGGAATATATCACCGGCAAGAACGAAACAGCTACCAAGGTAACGCAAGCAATAAAGTAAGGCAACATACGGCTTTGACCAGTCATCCGTACAAAGCCTGCAGCGACAGAGAATGGCACAACGCCAACCGTTGAAAATACCGCCGACAGGATCGTGTTTACCCCGCCGACAATCCCCCCGTTTTTCAAACTGCCTCTTTCACCGTTCAGTTGTCTGGTAGTCTCTGCTGCGGACTCTCTTTCCCCGAGTACTTGTTGCATAGCTGCAATACTAGCGATAATACTGGATATTAGAACAAATGCGACGATGATAGAGGAAATAACCATACCGACGTCCAAATGCGGTAATCCCCATGAAAATACTTTAGGAATTGACACTATAGTTGATGACGGGGGCACCATCTGTGCACCATTAACCAGAACAAAAGCCAACCAACCAACCAACATTCCGATCAGAACAGCATAACTTTTCATCCAGCCTTTTCCCCAAATCGAGAGAGCAAGAACTAAAGCAAATACGGCAAAAGAAACAACGACATTGCCGATATGAATTTGGCTTGATGCATTGTTGATTCCAATCATTCCTTTTAAGAAAACACCACCGAGTTGAAAGGCTAAAATCATTAGGTAAACCCCATTGACAAGCGGTGTAAAAAATTTAAGCATACGATTCATCCAGCCTAGTGAGCCAATTATAATCAGAAGCGTTCCGCTTACGAGCATCCCGCCCATCAATAATTGAAGAATTCCAGTCTGTCCCAATCCTTGCATTGCCGCCATTTGTCCCATTATAACGAATACTCCAAGCCATATACCTGCTGGACCATCAGGTATTGGCAGTCGATGACCTAGCCATGCTGACAATAAAGAGGATAAACCTACAACCAAAAATGTTCTTTGCATTAATCCTGAAATTTCAACAACCGAAAGATTAAAGACCTGACCAATTACAATAGGAAGCGTTAAGGAGTTGGCAAGTAAAAACACAAACCACTGTATGGAACCAATTCCGGTTTCTAATTTAAGATTCTTCATTGTTACAACCCTTTCTTTTAACTAGATAGTTTTATTAAGTACATTACGATACGATCCGTAACGTATCCAAATTATAAACGGTTACATCATTTTTTGCAACAGTGGAAATTTTTATTTCTTGCTTAAAGTTGTCAAGGATTCTCTGCATGGTCTGGCCGTTTGCTTTTCAGCGGATGCGAGCAAATGAATGTAATATACATCAGTTGTAAATAATTCATACTATGGAAAAATAAAATACTCATCCTCCGGGGTGGGTGGTTTTTAATGCAGTAACCAAATCCTTTCCTCTGCCATATAATACACCATAGAATAGTTAGGAGGTGTACATATGGGTCGTAATTGCGGTTTTGGTGGTTTTGGAAACGGATTTGGTGGAAGTGGGATTATAATCATCATCATCATACTACTTCTGTTTTGCGGTTTTAACGACGATAGTTCTAGCTGTATTTAATAGCGTGAGAATAGGGCACGCCGTCCATTCGTAATTTCCTGCATTTCCTCCTTCGGTTAAAATGCCCTAACACCAGGGCATTTTAATTTTTGCACTAAAAAACATCGCTCAGGGTATGACTCCGCTCACCACTCCAGCCCTGCCCCTTTGGCTAGGGTTCTTTTATAACGTAACAGTTTTCTTTCATTCAACATATTATGAATTAGATTCAAGCTAGGAGGTGTGTTTTTATGGGTCGTGGCTTTGGAGGCTGCGGGAATGGTTTTGGTGGAAGTGGGATTATAATCATCATCATTATCATACTTCTACTTTTTAGCTTTGATAATGATACTTCGATTATTTAATTCTTAGAGAAGACTGAGAAATCCCATCTATTATTGACAGTCTACAATTATCTCCTTCATTAAAATGCCCTAGCACCAGGGGCATTTTAATAATTTCACAATAGTACAGGCCGTCTATTATTGAGATCATACCCCGTTCACTCTCCGTGGGCGGCTTTTAATTTCAGTAAAAGGGATATTCTACTTCTAAGTTGAATAGTCTACGTAGCATCGATGCGTAGGAGTGATTTTATGAACCAAATAGTTTTGCGTTGTAATGATGGCATGTTCGAGGTAATGATGCCCAATCAAAATAACGATGATGTGGGAGTATACAAATTTAAAGACTACGAAGAAGCTTTTGTTTTAGCATTAGAATTTTCTTTTAAGCTAGGAGTGCCTGTTCAAAATCAGCACCTTGTTTGTAATATTGATAAGTAATCGATGACTAGCCGTTCTCTGGTGAGGCGGCTTTTTAATTTCCACCAATCTCCACCTTTACAAACATACAGTCATAATTATATAATGACAACACAAACAATTGTTCGCAAAGGCGGGGTAAATATGCCAGACAACAAAATGAAAGCAATCTTAGAATACCTCTCAAACCGTACTGAACAGTACACGCCAACCGTCTGCGAAATTGCCAGCGCAATCGGCGTGAGCGTTGAATCAACACACCACATGCTGACAGTCTTACGAGACCGCGGCTACATCACCTGGGATCCCAGGTGATGCGGGCATGACCAGAAAGTCTTTGTAATGGTATTAGCCGAGCGTTATACTGTCATATTCTTGTCGTTATATGTTATAGTACAGACAGTAAACAATTGGGGAAATGTTTTTATAAATAGCATAACGAAAAAATGTGATTTACTCTATGGTCGGTATCATGCAAGTAGGCTTAGGTGCATCAGTAATCGAAGCTTCTTCATTACATAATGATGGTCCTCTGCGGACTGTACGATTAGAACAGCGTCGAGATAATGAACGGCGGCGTGAACATGATGAACGGAAGCGCAAAGAAAATAAACGGCATGAAAGCGAAATGAGGCGGCGCTCGCATGAAAGCGAACGAGAATGGCATAACCGCCAAGAGCGTGAAAGAGATCGCCATGACGGTGCGCTGCGTGAAATTGCAGCTCTTCTGATTGAAATTGCAATTGGCTCGTCGAGTAATTAGTCAGGTGATAGCTTCACCTGGTACTAGTTGCTGGATGCAGAGATTCCGCTCACCCTCTGGGGTGGCGGTTTTTTGTTTTCTCAAAAAGAATTCTAAAGTTTGCCATTCATAATAAGAACCAAGGAGTTGATATTTTATGAATCGTATAGCAAAAAAAATAGCCATCTATTCTATGGTTGGTATCCTGCAAGTAGGTTTTGGCGCATCGGTAATTGAAGCTTCACCGATACATAATGTTTCATCGTCCAGGCAACAACAGGATGATCGCTATGATCGAGATCATAACCAAAACCAAAACCAGAAGCAAAAACAAGATCAAAAACAAAAACAAAAACAAGAGCAGGAAAAACGCGAACGTCAACGCATTGAAAACGAACGGCATGAACGCGAAATGAAACGACGCCATAATGAGAACTATCGTGAATGGCATGAGCGCCAGGAACAGGAAAAGGAGCGGCACGAAAAAGCCTTGAAGACGATTGGCGGTATAGCTTTATTGGCTGTGATCCTGAGTAATAATTAAGGGCTGTTTATTTAGTGATGACAATACGTTATGCCGCTTCCTTCGGGAGGCGGCTTTGTTATATCCATAAGTATATACGTGGGTTGCCGAACCAAGCTCTATACGCCAACTGTTAGAAATTCGCTGAAGATGGCAGAGAAAGTTGGGTAATTAGTAAAAAAATTCATTTCTTGCGCTGCTTGCGCTCTTTCCGCACTTTGTCGCTAAGCTTTCCTCGTCGTCCAAAGACTGCGTTAACGGTCTTTCTTACGTATCAGGGAGGAAAAGCGATAATCGAATGAGAAAATGGTATAACATGGTTAGTCGGTTTGAGGAACCTTTCGGTGAGCTCTTAAAAGTAAATGGATGGGGGAGCAGCATGGAAAAGTTAAAAATGGCGAGCATGAATATGACGCAGAAGAATATCGAAAGAATAGAAGCGCTATTTCCCCAGGTCATTACTGAAATGAGGGACGAAACCGGCCATCTTAAGAAAGTGATAAATTTTGAAAAACTGAAGCAGGAACTGTCAGACGATATCATTGATGGCGAGGAATGCTATGACTTTACTTGGGTGGGCAAAAAAGCCGCAATTGTCGAGGGTAATACACCTATACGGAAGACACTGCGCCCCTGTCTGGATGAAAGTAAAGATTGGGAGAGTACAGGTAATTTATATATTGAAGGCGATAATCTTGAGGTTTTAAAGCTGTTGCAAGAAAGCTATCTTAACAGTATAAAAATGATTTATATTGATCCCCCATATAATACCGGGAGAGATTCTTTTGTCTATACTGATAATTTTAAAATAGATAAGGACGAGTTTGAAGAACAGATCGAATATAGAGATGAAGCAGGCAATATTCAGTTCCGGCAAAATAATTTAGCTAACCCGAGATTTCACAGCGATTGGTGCAGCATGTTATACCCGCGTTTAAAGCTTGCGCAGAGCCTCCTAAGAGAAGATGGTGTCATATTTATTAGTATTGATGATAATGAAGTTCACAACTTGAGAAAAATTTGTGATGAAATCTTTGGTGAAGCTAATTTTGTTGGTTGTGCTGGTCGAATTACGAAAAAAAGTAATAATAAGGGCGATTATTGGGCGCCTAACTTTGATTATTTATTAACGTATGTAAAAGATATCAATCATTCAACAACATTTTTTGGTGGGCTTAACCACGCAGCCTATAATATGGTAGATGAAGATGGCCCAAGAAAAGGAGAAAGATACCAGCTGGTTAGATTGTATATGTCAACAATCCAAAATCGAAATCCCGAGCAACGTTTTTGGATTGAATGCCCGGATGGCAGTAAGATTATACCACCTGGATCAACATTTCCCCCCGAAAGGCCTGCTTTAGGTGATGGTATTTGGCGATGGACTCGAAAAAAGTTTGAGGAAGAAAAAGATAGAATTGTTATTAAAAAAGTTAGATCATCAAATTTGCTTAACCAAGATGGCAACCCGGCGCAATGGAATGTATATACAAAGACATATCTGCAAGACGTAATTGATAATTCATCAGCAAAGCCCAATAGTTTTATTGAAGGTCATATTAATCAAATCGGATCGCATGAAGTCAATAGCCTAAGCATCCCGTTTGATTACTCTAAGCCCAGCACGCTAATTAAATATTTAATGGAAGTATCAAAAACTAATGAAGACTCAATCATCTTAGATTTTTTTTCAGGCTCAGCAACAACTGCCGATGCTGTCATGCAACTAAATGCTGAAGATGCTGGTAATCGGAAGTTTATCATGGTCCAAATTCCTGAGGCATGCGATGCAAAGAGCGAAGCGTTTAAGGCTGGCTATAAGACGATTAGTGAAATAGGCAAAGAACGGATTCGGAGAGCGGGACAACGCATTAGTGAAAATTTGAACAGTCAACTAGAAATTGATGAACAACCGCAGCCTGCAGTCGATATTGGTTTCAGAGTCTTAAAAATTGACAGCACAAACATGAAAGATGTATATTATGCCGCCAATGAATACAGCCAGTCAATGCTTGCTGGACTGGAGTCGAATATCAAAGAAGACCGTACAGATTTAGACTTACTATATGGAGTACTGCTCGATTGGGGCTTGCCTTTATCGCTCAGCCACAAGATGGAAGCAATTGATGCTGTCTCTGTTCATACTGTTGATGAAGGGGCACTGATCGCCTGTTTTGCAGAGAAGATTTCTGAACATGTTGTTCGGGAGATTGCTAGACGCCGACCTCTGCGTGTGGTATTGCGAGACAGCAGCTTCGCCAACAGCTCCGATAAAATCAACGTTGAAGAAATATTCAAGTTGCATGCACCAACGACAACAGTAAAGGTGATATAAGGGGTAGAAGAAAATGAAGCTAAAGTTTAAACATCAAAGATTTCAAGCTGATGCGGCTGCAGCGGTATGTGATGTTTTTGCCGGTCAGCCTAATGTTTCCGCTACCTATATCGTCGACAAGGGAAGAGTAACCGGTGCAGAACAGCTTAGTCTTGGTGATACAGACATCACTGGTTTTAATAATAAAAAAGTGCTGCTAACCGATGATGTGATTATGGCGAATATACAGCGAATTCAAAGACAGTGCCAAATCGAGCCGTCGATTCAGCTAGAGGGAAGATACAATCTGACCGTGGAGATGGAGACAGGGGTTGGCAAAACCTATACCTACGTCAAAACCATGTTTGAGCTAAATAAACGCTACGGCTGGAGCAAGTTTATTGTAGTGGTCCCTTCTGTTGCCATTCGTGAAGGCGTTTTTAAGTCGTTCGAGCTGACCAGTGATCACTTTGCAGAAGAATACAATAAGAAGCTCCGTTACTTTATTTATAATTCTCAGAATCTTGCCAAAATAGATAAATTCGCCAATGACAGCGGAATAAATGTGATGATCATTAATTCCCAGGCTTTTAATGCCAAAGGGATAGATGCCAGACGTATTTCTATGAAGCTGGATAGCTTCCGCTCCCGCCGTCCGATTGAAGTCATTGCTGCTACCAATCCAATTCTCATTATCGACGAGCCACAGTCGGTGGAGGGCGCTGCCACCAGGGAGAAATTAAAGGAGTTTAAGCCATTAATGACCCTGCGTTATTCGGCAACCCATAAGAAGGGTGCAATATATAACTTGATCTATCGCCTGGATGCTCTGGAAGCCTATAATAAACGGCTGGTTAAGAAAATCGCTGTCAAAGGGATTTCAGTTTCTGGTACTACCGGAACTGAAGGCTATTTATATCTGGAAAAAATTAATTTGTCTAGTGATCATTCGCCAACAGCTACTTTAGAATTTGAAATTAAAGGGGCTAGTGGTATAAGAAAAGCCTCCAGAATTATAAAAGAAGGCTACAATCTCTATACGCAGTCTGGTGGACTGGATGAATATAAAGGCTATATCGTATCCCAGATCAATGGTTTAACGAATGCGGTTGAATTTACGAATGGTGTAGTCATTGCTGCTGGTTATGTTCTTGGTTCTGTAAATGAGCAGCATATTCGACGTATTCAGATCAGAGAAACGATTAAGTCGCATTTGGAGCGGGAACGCCAGCTTTTTTATCATGGAATCAAAGTACTATCTTTGTTTTTTATTGATGAGGTTGCAAAATATAAGCAGTATGATGCTGTTGGGAAAGCGTTTAATGGCGAATACGCACAGATCTTTGAAGAAGAATATGATGCGGCTTTTGCCGATTGGCAACTTGCACTTGGTGAAGATGAGTATGTAAAATACCTAAGTAAAATAACGGCCAATAATACTCATAAGGGTTATTTTTCTATTGATAAGAAAAAGGATCGAATTACAAATAGCATAATCGGCGACAAAAAGGAAAATACCTCCGACGATGCGGATGCCTATGATTTGATTATGAAAGATAAAGAGCGACTATTGGATCACAAAGAACCAGTGCGCTTTATATTCTCCCACTCTGCTCTTCGAGAGGGGTGGGATAATCCTAACGTTTTTCAAATCTGTACGTTAAAGCAAAGCGGATCTGAAGTACGCAAACGCCAGGAGGTAGGACGGGGGCTTCGCTTGTGTGTTAATAACAATGGTGAGCGTATGGACAGTAATGTACTGGGTGGGGAGGTCCACAATATTAATGTCCTTACTGTTATTGCCAATGAGAGCTATGATAGTTTTGCTAAACGCCTGCAAACTGAAATTGCCGAGGTTGTGGCAGATCGACCGCGAGAAGTCGCAGCAGATTTATTCGCCAACAAGCTGATGCGAGATGCAAATGGTTTGAACGGACAGGTCTTTGACCATAAGTTAGCCCAGAGGCTTATCAATACTCTAATCCGTAATAGCTATATTAATGATAACAATGCACTAACCGAAAAATACTATGAAGATCTTAAAGCTGGTACTTTAGCGGTGGCCGAAGATTTCACTCCCTATAAAGCGGCTATCATTCAGATTCTTGGCTCCATTTACAATCCGCAGGCTTTTGCTCCCGAAGATGCTAGAAGCAATAATATTGTAGTACAGGTAAATGATACAAAACTGCAAATGAAGGAATTCAAGGCGCTTTGGAGTAAGATTAATGCCAAGTCAGCGTATGTTGTCGATTTTGCTACAGACGAATTGATTGAAAAATCGATCTGCGCACTCAATAAGCAGCTTAGGGTGAATCAGATCTTCTTCAAGGTGGAGCAGGGGGAAATGAATACGATCAAGTCCAAAGAAGCGCTCCAAAGCGGTGAAGGATTTACAAAAGTCATCGGCGGACCGAACAAAGTAGATTTAACAGTTAACACAAGCGTTAAGTATGACCTTATCGGTAAGATTGTAGCTGAGACAGGATTAACCCGCAATGCGGTAGGTTCCATTTTAAGAGGAATTGAAAAACTCATATTCGGGCAATTTCACCGTAATCCGGAAGAGTTTATTATCAAAGCCTCGAACCTAATTAATGAGCAGAAGGCGACAGTTATCATTGAACATATAACCTATAACAAACTCGAAGCCGCGTATTCTGCCGATATTTTCACTAATCCGACGCTTAAAGGGCGTCTGGGCGTCAATGCTATGCAGGCGGATCGGCACCTCTATGATCATATTATTTATGATTCTACGAACGAAAAAAACTTTGCGGCTGAGTTAGACAAATGCAGTGAAGTTGCTGTTTATGTGAAACTTCCTAGGGGATTTTATATCAATACTCCGATCGGGAAATATAATCCGGACTGGGCGATTGCCTTTCACGAAGATCAGGTCAAGCACGTTTACTTCGTTGCGGAAACAAAAGGCAATATGTCTTCAATGCAGCTGCGGAAGTTAGAAGAGCTGAAAGTACATTGTGCAAGTGAGCATTTTAAGAAAATTAGTAGTGAAACGGTGAAGTATGCAGTGATCGATAGTTATGATACTTTGCTTAATGAGGTCATGAAATAAGCGAGAAGCTGGATTACACTATCGTAAATCCTGCGTCAATTAACCCTTGCCTAATTTGCTCGATATGTGCGTAATTTCTTGTTTCCAGTACAATACGTAAAAAACAACCGTTGATATCAGTACCCTCGCTGGCCCGCTCGTGGTGGATGGAAATAACGTTTCCGCCCAGGTCGGCAATGGTTTGGGAAACGCCTTTCAGTTGGCCGGGTTTGTCCAAAAGCTCAATCGTAAGAGCATAGGAACGGCCTGATTTTAAAAGACCGCGTTTAATGACTCGGGAAAGAATGGTCACATCAATGTTGCCGCCGGAGACTAGGCAAACAACCTTTTTGCCTTTAACCGGCACCTTGTTGAATAACGCAGCCGCCACGGCAACCGCACCGGCTCCCTCGGCGATTAATTTCTGCTGTTCGATCAGTGTCAAGATTGCTGTGGAGATTTCATCATCAGTAACGGTTACAATGCCATCTACATATTTGCTGCAGAGTTCGAAGGTAAGCTTACCTGGCTCTTTTACAGCAATTCCATCAGCAATGGTAGACACAGAATTCAGACATTCAAGCTTACCGTGCTCTACAGAGTTTAGCATACTAGGAGCACCGCATGCCTGCACCCCATATACTTTAACTTTAGGATTTAGCGATTTAATCGCATAAGCTACACCGGAGATCAGTCCGCCGCCACCGATAGGAACAATGACTGCATCCACATCGGGAAGCTGTTCTAACAGTTCGAGGCCGATTGTTCCTTGACCGGCGATGACATTTTCATCATCAAACGGATGAATAAAGGTATAGCCCTCTTGCTCCTGCAATTGTAAGGCTTTTTGATAAGCATCATCATAGACGCCCTCAACTAAGCAAACATCGGCGCCATAGCGCTTAGTAGCCTCGATTTTCGATATAGGAGCAGTATCTGGTAGGCAGATTAGGGACCTAATACCGTTTTCTGTTGCCGCCAAAGCAACACCCTGCGCATGGTTTCCTGCAGAACAGGCAATAACGCCCTTTGTCTTTTCATCCTCACGTAATTGTGAGATTTTATAATAGGCGCCACGCACCTTAAACGAACCAGTCACCTGCAAGTTCTCCGTTTTTAGATAAATTTTACTTTCCGGATTGATGTTTGGCGCCGAAATTAAGTCTGTTTGTCTAATCACATTTTTCAAGACGAATGAAGCGTGATAAATCCGGTCTAAGGTTAGCATAATACGTTCCTCCCTTACTATATCTGAAATAAAAAAGCCTTCACCTCTACATACATAGAGACGAAGGCTTAAACAGCTTCCGCGGTACCACTCTAAATTGCCGTGCTAACGGCCACTTACTGTGCATCCAACAATGCACTCTCATCTGACGGTGAGAAACCGTACACACTTACTCCTCATGAACTGAGTTTCAGCTGTCTGCTCCAGGGTGATGCGTATCAGCGTATCCTGCTGTCTTCCAGCAACCGACAGCTCTCTGTAAGGAAATCTGCTGAACTGTGTCCCTATCATTACATTTGGTTAAACAAAATATGATGTTTAATCAAGATACTACACTGGTTTTTCGTTGTCTGTCAAGAAGTATTTAGCGGTATTTATTTGCAAATTAACTCCTTGACAAACACATTTGCCTTGTGATATTGTATACACAATACACATATGGGCAAGAAAGTGCATCTAGGGTTCCGCTGGATAACAGGTCTGGACCGAGCGATGCAAGGTGCAATGCTGCATCACACCGTGGGTATAAAAGACCCTGCGGAAAATTTCTTTACGCAAAGAATTTTTCGCAGGTTTTGTTGTATTTTAACAATTATATAGTTGACAAGTGATGATTGGGAAAAGGTGATAGACCAACCGCTCAGAGAGCCGGTGGATGCTGCGAACCGGTGCGGAGCTGTCATTGAAGTCACCCATGAACTCTTTTGCTGATCTGCATGCATGTGCTTTAGGCAAGAGCGAGACCGGACGTTAACCGGAAGCCTCAATTTCGAGGCGTAGAGTATAATGTAGGGTGGTACCGCGAAAATCGCCCCTATTGATGAATAGTCAATAGGGGCGATTTGCTATTTTATAATGAAAGGGGAGGTCAGCTTGAAAAACGTTTTATCGATTCTGGTGCAAAATCAACCAGGGGTTCTGGTCAGGGTAACGAGTATGTTCGCGCGGCGGGGATTTAACATTGACAGCTTGGCCGTCGGTACCACCCATGTACCCGAGTACTCGCGAATCACCGCCGTCGTGGCTGGGAACCAGTTGGTTGTTGACCAGGTGGTTAAACAATTGAAAAAGTTGATTGAAGTGGCTGCTGTGCAGGTTTTACCGCAAGAATCAGTAGCCAGAGGCATGGCCTTGATTAAAGTCAACGCAGGGGAGCGCCGCAGCGAAATCTTAAAACTAGCAGAGGTCTTTCGAGCGAGTATCGTGGATGTCGATCAACAAAGCTTGACGATGGAGATTACAGGTGATGAGTCCAAGATTGACGCTTTGGCAGAGGTTTTAGCGCCATTCGGTCTGGTGGAAATGGTTCGCACCGGCCTGATCGGATTGGCGAGAAGCAATAGTAATATTTATCAATGTGAGGAGAGAGACGAATATGAGCAAAATGTATTATGATCACGACGCACAATGGGAAATGATCCAAGACAAGCACGTAGCAATCATTGGTTATGGCAGTCAGGGCCACGCACATGCACTTAATCTGCACGACAATGGTGTTAAAGTCACAGTTGGCCTTTACGAAGGCAGCAAATCCTGGCAAAAGGCATTAGATAGCGGTCTGGCTGTCGCAACTGTCGCTGATGCTGTAAAAGATGCCGATGTGGTGATGATTCTCCTGCCAGATGAAAAGCAGGGATCTGTCTATCGTGAGTATATCGCTCCGAATCTAAAACCGGGCGCCGCTCTGGCCTTCGCCCACGGCTTCAACATTCATTTTAACCAAATTCAGCCACCGGCAGAAACCGATGTGTTTATGGTTGCGCCTAAGGGCCCCGGCCATTTGGTTCGCCGTGTCTTCACTGAAGGCAACGGAGTACCTTGTCTGATGGCTGTCCATCAGGACTTTAGCGGCCATTGTCAAGATCTAGCTTTGGCCTATGCCCGCGGCATTGGCGGCACCCGGGCCGGTGTGCTGGTTACAACCTTCAAGGAAGAAACCGAAACAGATCTGTTTGGCGAGCAGGCAGTCCTTTGCGGCGGCGTCACTGCGCTCATCGCCGCCGGCTTTGAGACTCTCGTGGAAGCAGGTTACCAGCCGGAGTCAGCTTACTTTGAATGTATGCACGAAATGAAGCTGATTGTTGACTTGATGTACGAGGGCGGCATGGCTGCAATGCGCTATTCAGTCAGCGACACCGCCGAGTACGGCGACTACGTGACCGGCAGCCGGATCATTACCGATGCTACCCGGGCTGAAATGAAAAAAGTGCTCGCTGAAATCCAGGATGGCACCTTTGCCAAAAACTGGATTCTTGAAAATCAAGCCAACCGTCCAAACTTTAATGCACTACGCCGTCAAAAAGCAGCTCATCCCATTGAAACTGTAGGCAAAGAGCTGCGCGGCATGATGCCGTGGTTGAAAAAATAAGGGATACGGGGTTCCGTTAACCGCAGAGTACGCAGAGTGCGCAGAGGGTTACAATATCTTAGTAGAATTATAGAGTATAACTTCTGTGACCTCAACGTCACCCTCTGTGTCCTCAGTGGTAAAACGTTCCTAGTATCTAATAGGAGTGACTGTGTATGAAAGTGTCAGGAGCGAGAGCGATTGTTCAGTGCCTAATAGAACAAGGGGTTGATACGGTGTTCGGATATCCGGGTGGAACCGTTTTGCCACTGTATGATGCCCTGTATGACGCCCCGCTCCGGCACGTTTTGACTGTGCATGAGCAGGGAGCGGCTCATGCTGCTGACGGCTATGCCAGAGCCAGCGGTCGGGTAGGGGTCTGTATCGCGACGTCAGGACCGGGTGCGACAAACCTGGTTACCGGATTGGCAGCTGCCTATATGGACTCATCGCCGGTAGTGGCCATCACCGGGCAAGTGCCAACAAGTCTGATCGGCCGGGATGCCTTCCAGGAAGTCGATATTACCGGTATTACTCTGCCGGTGACAAAACATAATTTCTTGGTCAAAGATCCAAAGTGCCTGCCGGACATTCTGCGTAAAGCGTTTCATATCGCCAGAACTGGTCGTCCCGGCCCTGTACTCGTCGATGTGCCGCGTGACATTCAGACGATGGAAATCGACTTTTCGCCAGCGGCTGCCCCGCAACAACGGACAGTGCAAACATACCACGCCGAACGGCTTGAGCAGGCGGCCATCGCGATTCAAGCCGCTCAGCGTCCGGTTATTATGGTTGGCGGCGGGGCAATTTCCGGCGAAGCTGCCAACGAAATTAGAGTACTAGCTGAGACCTGTGAAGTACCGGTTGTCAGCACGTTGATGGGGTTGGGGGCGTTTTCGGGCTCGCACCCGCTGTTTCTTGGTCTGACAGGAATGCATGGCCATAAAATTGCAAATTACGCAGTGCGTTGTTCTGATGTACTTATCGCCATTGGTAGCCGGTTTAGTGACAGGGTAACAGGCAATCGGGCTAGTTATGCAGCTGGAAAAATCGTTATTCATATCGATGTTGATCCAGCGGAAATTGATAAAAACGTTTCTGCTCATATCGGCTTGGCTGGAAATATGAAAGACCTGCTGACTCAATTGCTCAGTCGTTTGCAACCGAGAAGGACCGCTGAGTGGCAAGAGGAGCTCGCGTCTCAGCAAGAATCCAAACCGGAGTGTAACCCGGACCGCCTGACAGCAATTGCGATCATGCAAAATATTGCCGAGCAAACTACCGGTAAACCGTTTGTTTTTGCAACAGACGTCGGACAACATCAAATGTGGGCTGCCCAAGGTCTAACAATTGAGAATCCCCGTAGCTGGTTGACTTCCGGCGGACTTGGCGCGATGGGTTTCGGACTTCCGGCAGCTATCGGTGCCCAGTTGGCGTCGCCTGATAAGCGGGTAGTGCATATTGCTGGTGACGGCGGCTTCAAAATGACAGGAGCGGAATTATATACGGCGGCTGTTAATGATCTGCCGATCATCTCGATTATCATCAACAACAGTTGTTTGGGCATGATTCGTCAACTCCAGCATGCCTATTTTGAGCAACACTATATGTCCTGCCATTTGCCGCCGGTGGATTTCGTTTCATTTGCGCGAGCCTTTGGTGTGCAGGCAACGACCGTAGAAACCTTAGCAGAGTTTTCCCGGGCTTTTGCTGCTGCTGTCTCGGCCCGTGCGCCACGCGTCATTGTGGCTAATATAGCGACTCAAGACATGGTAACACCTATGCTTGCCTCTGGCGCTACACTGGATGAATATGTAGATATTTGATGATTTTTTAGAACGGTTTCAACAAAATTAGATCACGTGAATAGATATATTCACGTGATCTAATTTTTTACATAAAATTATAAAAAAAGCCAAGGATTTACAAAACGAGTGGAGAAGTATTACTAATAACTATATTTTTTCTAGCGGTTTAGCCTCCTGTCAGAGATTAAATTTTAAGTAAGGAGACAAAAACATGATCAACCAGCCCTTGCTTCGACAATTCAGGTTATGGACGGTCTTAATTGTTGTTGTTCCCGGTTTGTTGATTATGGCTATTTATACATTTGGACAGTTTACAGCAGCTAAGAAAGAAAAGTTGGAATTGATCAGCCAGCGGGTTGAGTTTCAGCAAAAGATCATTGAGGCTTGGATTAAAGAACGCTCCAATGAATTACGCGGAATGAGTCGGATGGAGGTATTTCGGACACTTAACTTGCAACAAATGGAGACAATGCTATATTTGATGCAGGAAGAGAAGGGCCATTTTGATTCCATATCCTATATTGATAAACAAGGTATTTTTAGAATTTCTACCCTGAGTAGTAGCATCCGGTTTCCTTCAACAATCGGTCAGCCCTACTTTGAAGCCGCAATCGCGGGGAAAGAGTTCATTTCTGATATTGTTGTCGGTCGTAATAGCGGTCTTTCTGTGATCAATTTTTCCGCTCCAATTTATGATCAGGAGGGAGCTTTTCAGGGGTTAGTCCTTGGTTCTGTACGGACAACGACGTTAGAAGCGATGCTACGTGACAATTGGGTCGGCCAAACCGGTGAAATAGTATTGGTCAACCGGGAAGGAATGTTAATTGCCCAGCCCCGGGATGTAGATGCTTTGCGTAACAAAGGCCTCGCCAAGGGCACTTTACGCATGAAGCTAAATCGTTCTGCTGATATATTTACGGTAGCGCATCTCGGTGAGAATGGCAGCGATAGCGGGGTTAACTATATGGGCGACAAAGTTTTGGGCGCTTATCGACATCTGCCTGAACGTGACTGGACATTAGTCGGCAGCATAGATGAAAACGAAATTCTCTTCCCTATTTATCAGCAACTTTTGCTAATGGCTGGCGCGACTTTGCTGCTTGTCTTAGCGATACTACCGATGCTAGCCTTGTTGGTGAACCGGATAACACTACCGATTGAATGGTTAATCAAGCAGTCAGAGTTAGTAGCGGAGGAGAATTATGGGTTAGTTGGAATAAATCGATATTTGAAGGATGCTCCCCGGGAATTGGCCAACCTTTGCTCGGCTTTTGTCACCATGAGCAAGAAAATTCAATCCAGCGTTAGTCTGATTAAAGATCGTGAAGCCCAGCTCGAGGACAAAGTGCGTGAGATTGAGACTGTTAATTCTGCATTAAAAACAGAAATTGTAGATCGTCAGAAGGCGCAGTCAGAACTGGAAGAAGTCAATGCAGTACTCGAACTAACGGTGGGGCGCCGGACAAGCCAACTGCTGCAACGTGAGCAGCACTATCGCAAACTGATTGAAAACATACCAGATTGTATAGGTCGCTATGATCGAGAATATGATCGGATCTATGCGAATCAGGCAGCGCTATTGGACGCAGCCATGCCGGAAACTCTGGCTGTTGATGATGCCTGGGGTGAAAGGGACTTGCCTTCGCAATCCTATTTGCCTTGGATGCATAAACTAGCAGCCGTATTTGAGACAGGTCAGTCGGAGCAATTTGAAGCATGGGGTGGTCCGCGTGATCGCCAGCGATTTTACACAGTTCGTTTTATTCCTGAATACAATTTGCAAAGAGAGATTGCAACTGTCCTTTGTGTAGCTACTGATATAACTGATAAACGACGGGTCGAGGCCGATATGGCGCGTCTCGGCTTGTTGGACATTGTTGGTGAAATGGCTGTTGGCATTGGCCACGAAGTGCGCAATCCAATGACCACAGTACGAGGCTATTTGCAGCTATTCCAGCAAAAAGAGGTGTTTGCAAACTATCATAGCCAAATCCAGGACATGATTGAAGAAGTGGATAAAGCAAATGGTATTATTAGCGATTTTCTATCATTAGCAAAGGATAAAGCGGTAAAGATGAAGCACGGTAACCTCAATCAGCTGCTAGAATCACTGTATCCGCTGTTGCAGGCTGATGCCAGCCACCGGGGCCATGAAATACAATTGGATTTAGGCGAGATACCGGAAAGCGATTTCGACGAAAAAGAAATCCGGCAAATGACACTAAATCTCGTGCACAACGGCCTAGAGGCCATGAGTCGCGGGGGTGTTATTACCATCAAAACCGGCCTTGAACAGGGCAATATCTTTTTGTCTGTCAGCGATACCGGGGGAGGAATTCAGCCGGAAGTATTAGAGAAGCTGGGCACTCCGTTTGTTACCAGCAAAGATATGAAAACAGGGTTAGGGTTGCCGATATGCTTCAGAATTGCGCAACGTCACAACGCCAAAATTGATGTTGTTACAGGCCCGCAAGGGACTACCTTTACAGTTGATTTTCCGATCCTCGACTAATTCACTCCGTCTGCGTTAAGGCGAGGGCAGGGAATTAGACAGAAGTGTCAAATATCGTAAGTAACGAAAACTTGGTTGGAGGAGGAAAGAATATGTATGAAGCTGAAGTAATTAATCTGGTGCGCTCAAAAGTCGGTTTTATGGGCACTATTGACGAAAATCGTCCCCGCGTTCGCCCGATGAAACCATACATTGACCGTGAGGGGCGAATTTGGCTGTTTAGTCGCTATGATACGAAGAAAGTCGCCGAGATGCAGCAAAATCCCCGGATCGAGCTGTGCTTTGTTGGTGACGACCAGGAAGTTCTCACTATCTATGGCCGGATGAAGGATGTGACCAAACCTGGTGACCCTGCGTTTCGTGTACGACGGGATATGATGTTTGTCGATATGCCAGAAATGAAACAATACATCGCGGAAGGCGATGTTGACAGTATCGTCATTTATCAATTACTTGTCCATGAGATTCGCTATATGCGGGCAGATTGTGAACTGACAACTCGGGTCAATCTACCGATGGAGCATGATCCGGATGTGGAGATGGCGATGTGCCAGGGCGGCTTCTGCCTCTTGCCGTAATGGCGTTGATATACCCCATCTGCGTTGTCAGCCCCTCGGTCCCATTGCTAGCGTACCGGATGTACGCGTCGCTACTGGGCCCGAGGGGCTTCCTAGCATCTGAGGCATCTGAACGCCATTACGGCGCTGTGAATAGATAGTGCTTAGCGTACATAGTTGGGAATAGCCGAACTCCTCGTAAACTCGTTCGGCAAAGCTAAACATTGATAGAGCGGGTATTCCGCAGAGAGGCTGCATGCAGGAATATTTACCAAAATGGGGAATACTAAAGAATACTAGCTAGGACTATCGTCCTTGGGAGGTTTGTAATGGATAAGATACTTGACTACCGCAGCGATACAGTGACTCAGGCGACGCCTGCTATGCGTCAGGCAATGATGCAGGCTGAGGTGGGTGATGATATTCTGGGGGAAGACCCCACTGTTAAACGGCTAGAGTCTGTCGGGGCAGCGATGTTTGGTAAACAGGCTGGCCTGTTTGTCATATCCGGCACGATGGCTAATCAAGTTGCGGTCATGGCGTTGACACAGCGGGGCGATGAAGTGCTTGTCGGGGAAGAATCCCATATCTATAACTTGGAAGTTGGCGGTTTAGCAGCACTTTCCGGCGTGCAGGCAAGAACTCTACGGGCAACCGAAGGCCGGTTTGACGTTCGGTCGGTCAAGGCGGCAATCCGTCCGTCTGGAATACAGACAGCGGTAACTAGACTGCTTTGTTTAGAAAATACGTATGACCTGAATCGCGGTATTCCATTGCCGCCTGAATATATGGAGCAAATGTGTGAACTGGCGCACGAAGCCGGATTGACTGTTTATCTTGATGGAGCCAGAGTGTTTAACGCAGCCGCTGTTTTGGGCGTTGATTCTCGGACTCTGTGTGCGCCAGTAGATGCTATGCAAGTTTGCCTCTCAAAGGGTCTGGCCGCTCCAGTTGGTTCGCTTCTTTTGGGGAGTACTGAATTTATCACGAAAGCTCGCTGGATTCGCCAACGTTTAGGCGGCGGCATGCGCCAAGCCGGCCATATGGCTGCAGCGGGGTTAGTGGCGATGGAAACCATGACAGAACGACTGGTCGAAGACCATGAAAATGCCCGGATGCTGGCTGAGGGGCTGGCTGCCATTGATGAGAGACTGGTTGATTTAACTATTCCCATGACCAACGTTGTGCAGATTGAATTCGGCCCGTTAGGGCTTTGCAGCGAGGAAGTAGTCAGTCGGCTGCTTAATCGCGGTGTCAAGGTTAAACCGATCGGCCCTACGGCTTGCCGAATGATTACTCATTGGGGTATTAGCAAGCAGGATATTGAAGAAACGCTAGCCATCATGCAAGAGATGCTTACAAGCTAAGATACGGGGCTTGGAGGGATTTTAGTGGCGCGAATTGTGATTGTCGACGATTCGAAGGCTTTCCGTTCGCTGTTGAAGGACATATTGACTGACGCTGGCCATGAAGTAATTGCTGAGGCGGAAAACGGACAAATTGGCTTCGAAGAATGTAAGCGTCACCAGCCTGATATTGTTACACTTGATATTGGTATGCCGATAGTTGATGGAATTTCCGCCTTAAAAATGATCCGAGCGGAGCTTCCTGCTGTTAAGGTCATCATGATCAGCGCCGCGAGTGAAAACGGTAAAGTGCTTGAAACGCTGAACTTAGGAGCTTCCTACTACATATTAAAGCCATGTGATGCAAAATATGTTACAACTGTCATTAACGAGGTATTGATCCGCCCATAATAAAACGTCAGCCCCCGCAAGAGGTCTGACGTTCGGTCACAGAGCGTTCAATCAACGCCCTGATTGGAGAAAATGTGATAGGCCGTTATAGGCGGTCATAACTCCGCTGATCGAGATCACGCCGATTGCGATTCGCCGGAAAACTTGCGGATTTAAGCGGTTGAATAGCTTTTCGCCCAACCATACGCCAAATGCGACCGCTGGTATGCTGACTACGACTGGCATTAGCAGAGAAGCTGGCTGAAGTGTTCCAAACCCATATGACAACAGTAGAGTGGCTAGATTGCCGAGCAGGAAGTACCGGGTCAAATTGGCGCGGAGGCGTTCCTTTTCGGTTTTTTCATTTAAATAGTATAATACGAGAGGTGGTCCACTCAGGCTAGTAGTCGCTCCGAGAAAACCGCTAACCATGCCAACTAGGTTTTCCGCTAATCGTGGACGGGTAACCCGGACTGTGTAGTTAGCGCACATAGCGCAGGTTGTTACCAGCAATGTGACACCAATAAACGCTTTTAACGCATCCGCGCTGATCGAAGTGATAATATAGGCGCCGGGGAGAGCACCGGCTAGGCTTGCTAGGAACAACGGGGCAATGTCAGCGAAATGGCCTTCGACCTTGGCGCCAAGTAGCAGCATTACTTTAGTAATGACGCCAGTTGCTAGAACTATCATAACGGCATCTTTAGGGTCCATAAAAAAAGCAAGTAGTGGCGCCGCCGCCAGTGCATAACCAAAACCGGTTATGGTTTGCAGGAAGCTAGCAAATGCAGTGATCGCAAATACAGAAAACAGTGTTGTTGTGATCATGCGTATTCTCCTTAACAACATTAATATGTACAGTATACACCTGCTGCTTTGCCCCGACAACCCTTAGACTATGAAAAGCGGATGTCGAAAGGAGTGTTTTGAATGGACTATGTCATTATTGGTGTATTGGAACATGAAATTGAGGCAAGTCTCCTGGAAGCTGTCTTACAAGATCAGGGAATCTCGTACCGATTACGCTCATACCGCGATATTGCTTATGATGGCTTGTTTCAGGCGAGTTTGGGCTGGGGCGTGATTTATGCTGATGCCGCTAATCGAGAAGAGATTCTTGCCATTCTAGCCGATATACGAATACCGCAGGAAGATAGTTGAGTTGAGCCGCCGAAAGGCGGCTTTTGTATATCACTGGAAATACAATAATCTATACGCAGCCCTCTGCGGGCCCCTCTGTATGCTCTGCGCACTCTGCGGTTAGCGTCTCTTCTTTTCTTGTATAATCTAGATTTGACATGGAGATAATATGGGTATATGATAATAGTAATGATTACTAATAAGAGGTGTTCTATTTGTTGTACATATCCCGATTGCTAACTGTCATGCTGTGCCTAACTTTTGTTCTCAGCGGCTGTTTCTCCCGCCCGGCGGCAGAACCTAAGGCGTCAGCTAAACCGATTGTCGCTGTTTCTATTGTACCCCAGGAATCATGGGTCAAAGCGATCGCTGGCGATTTAGTGGAAGTTGTGACTTTGATTCCTCCTGGGAAAAGCGCTGAAACCTATTCGCCGACTCCACAGCAGATGACGCAGTTCAGCAAAGCGTCTCTCTATTTTGTTATGCAGGTCCCAGCTGAGACAGCTAGTATTTTGCCGAAAGTACGTGATTTGAATCCGAAAGTACGCATTATCGACTTGGCGGCAGCCTCCCGGGCCGTATATCCGGAGCTGGAATTGGAGGAACACGGTCATGAGCATGGTCAGGGACATGCTCATGAAGAACGTGATCCGCACATCTGGTTATCCCCTAAGCGAGCTATCGTGATGGTTCAGACCACTGCCGCTGAATTGGCGGCATTTGATCCGCAAAACAAGGCAGTTTACGAGAAAAATGCACAAGACTATCTTGTTAAACTGCGTCAGCTTGATCAGACGATTCAAAATCTGCTAAAAGACAGTAAAAGCAAGACGTTTATTATTTACCATCCGTCACTTGGCTATTTTGCTAACGACTATGGCTTAAATATGCTGGCACTGGAAGCGGGCGGTAAGGAAGCGACTCCGCAAGAATTGCAGAAGACAATTGAGCGGGCCAAGAAAGAGAACTTTAAGGCGATCCTGTATGAAGAAGAAATGGATAGCCGTCAGGCAAAAACCTTTGCGGCGGAAATCGGCGGTGTCACGCAGAAGATCTCTCCATTTGCGGCTGATTACATCGGCGGGTTAGAGAGTATCGCCAAGACGCTTGCAGAAGGAGCTAGATAATCAATGAATGCAATTGAATGCAATCAGGTTAGCGTTTGGTATGATGATGTTTGTGCCCTTGAAGATGTGACATTAACCGTGCCTGAAGGGGATTTTCTCGGTATTATTGGGCCGAACGGCGGCGGTAAAAGCACTTTGTTGAAGTCCATCCTCGGACTACTTTCTCCGAGTAAAGGCAGCATATCTATTTTCGGTCGCAGTCCGGCTGAAGCCAGCCGTCTGATTGGCTATGTGCCGCAGTTTTCCCGATTTGATCGCCACTTTCCGGCCAGCGTGTTGGATGTTGCGCTGATGGGGCGTTTGCCGTCCCGGCTGTCTGCTTTCTTTTCCTACAGCAACCGTGATCGCCAATTTGTTGAAGACGTACTGGAACAGCTGGATATTGGCGATCTAAAAAATCGTCAAATCGGTCAATTGTCAGGCGGTCAAATGCAAAGAGTTCTGATTGCCAGAGCTTTGGCTGCAGAACCAAAACTTCTTTTATTGGATGAACCGACGGCTAGTGTCGACTCCCGCTCAAAGGAGCAGATTTATGGTTTGTTGAAAGAGCTAAACCGGAAGCTGACGGTTGTCATTGTCACGCACGATGTGGGCGTGATTTCCTCACACATTCGCACGATTGCCTGTTTAAATCAACGCCTCCACTACCATGGTGAGACCGAGCTAAACGATCAACTGGTCGAAAGAGTATTCGGTTGTCCAGTGGAAATTATCGCCCACGGCGTGCCGCATCGGGTTCTAAAATATCACGGAGAGGATATTGCTTAATGATTGACGGATTATTTCAGTTTGCTTTTCTGCAACACGCTGTTATCAGCGCGATACTAGCCAGTATTGTCTGTGGCGTTATGGGCGCTATCATCAGTGAAAAGAAATTGGTCATGATGAGCGGCGGTATCGCTCACACTGCATTCGGCGGCATTGGTTTGGGACACTTCCTGAAAATCGAACCGATGATCGGTGCATTGGGCTTTGCGGTATGCGCGGCTCTTGGCATTGCCCGTATTCAGAGGGGTACCAGAACAAACTCAGATTTGCTGATTGGGATGTTCTGGTCACTCGGAATGGCGCTCGGGATCTTGTTTATTGCCTTAACTCCCGGTTACCCGCCCGATATGTCATCCTATTTATTTGGCGATATTTTAACTGTATCGCGTCTTGACATTAACCTCATGCTGGTGCTGGACGCGGTGATCGTGTTCGCAGTGTGGGCGTATTTTCCTTTGTTGAAAGCGTTTTTGTTTGATGAGGAATTTGCCCGGGTATTGGGAATTAACACCCGCCTCTTGGAGAACCTGCTGTATGTTCTGATCGCCCTGACGATTGTCATTGTGATTCGTGTTGTCGGGATTATTCTGGTCATCGCCCTGTTGACCATTCCACCGGCTATCGCCAAGCAATTTAGTTACGACCTAAAGACGATTATGCTGCTATCAATCGGTTTTGGTATCACCTTTTGTTTATCAGGCTTATGGCTATCCTATGAATTGCATCTATCATCCGGCGCGGCAATTATCTTGATTGCAGTCGCTGGCTATTTGGTTGCTTCCGGCTGTCGTGCCCATCAGCGGCGTAAAACTGCTGCTGCGGCTAAGGCAGCTTAGACGGAAGGGGGATTATAATGGATACTTTAGAAAAGCCTAACCGAGTAAGGACTACTAAACAGCGTCAGGCAATCCTCCAGGTGATTCGCAGTAGTCGGGCGCATTTGACTGCTGATGACATCTTTCAGCAAGTAAAGAAAAGCCAGCCTAATATTAGCTTAGGCACAGTCTACCGAAATCTGGAGCTTTTGACCCAGGCGGGGTCGCTTTCAAAGGCGGTTTTTTCTGATGGCAAGGCACGATTTGAATTTACTGGCGCACATCACCACCATTTGATTTGCCTTAGCTGCGGTTCGACGGTTGATATTCCGGTTTGCCCTGTTGGCGAGGAAGTGACTGCATTTATGAAAAGTAGCAATTTTCAGCCCTGTCATCATCATTTTGAGGTATATGGCTATTGTGCTCAGTGTGTGACGAACTGAGAGATACGTTTTACCGCAAAGTACGCGGAGGGAACGTCGAGTACACAGAGGGTTACGGTATCATTAAAAAATAGTGCCCTCTGCGGGTGCCCTCCGCGTACTCTGCGTACTCTGCGGTTAACGTTCTCCGCTCTTTCCTATATTTCAGCGATGCTATAAAGTCTTATCATTAGAAATGCCGCTAAGTCTCATAGGTATCGGCGGTTTTTTTATTTCTGGTTCTTTTTTTGCCTCTCCGTAATAGTATATATCGGGAATAGTAGGCGGCAGGCGTGGAGGGGTGCGTGTGTACGAACGCGAAGTCATAGCCCTGCTAGAAGGGCAAGTAGTTTTTGTTGCGACTGTAAGTGGTATCGCGCCGCAAGTGAGGCCGATGCGGGCACAGCTTGATGAAGATGGCGCCGTGTGGCTGTATTGTTCAGCCTGCCGGCGTGCTGATGAGATTGCGATTAATGATCAGGCCGCCTTGTGCATTGTTGATGACGACGGTGCATTGCTGCGGATGAATGGTCAGCTAGAACCTATCTCAGCCCAAATGAGCTTCGATAGAGGCCTGTGTGGATCGGCTGCATATCGTCTGCGAATTCATTCCATACTCTTTAATCCGCCTGGCGGAGGTACCTATACGCAAGTCGAGTGTCCGCAGGATTTAGACGGGATTTTATTACAACCGGAGAGCTCGTTGTCTTTACAGCGACGTTGAAAATGAAACTGAAAAGCCATCCAGGAATATTCCTGGATGGCTTTTCAGTTAGCTTAGGGGCATTCAGACGCCCCATTTTTTGTTGCCTATGAGACTCGCAATATCTGATGCAGATTAGTAGATTAGCATCACTGGACGGCATACCCCCTACGGGTGAAACATAGATGGGTCCGGCCTAGATTAATGTTCGAGTACTACTGCACACTTGGTCAAGAACCCAGTCGAGCTGCTGGCGGCCAGAACCGCATCGCCGTCAGCTTTGCTGATGATAACGTTACGATTGTGGTCTTTTACCGCAACTGCCTTGATAAAGAGCGGATTTTTGCCAGCGCGAGACTGACCTTTTTCCGCTAGTGCAATAGTGTCAGCAGAGCTGGCGTAGTCGACGAGACCAGTATCTATCACATAACTGCGTTCAACATACATATTGCCGTATATGACGCGGCCTTCAGTGTCAAATACCATCGGTCCCATTGAACGCTCAAGGTCAAGACCTCTCGCGTCGATAACTAAGCCAGTGTATTGATACTGGTTGTCTACGACTGACGGAGTGTATGTCGAGCTGATCGGGGGGAGCGGCTGTGGGATGGTGGGAGCGAGTCTGTCTTCAATCGCGCCGGCAAGTCCGCCATGACCGTACATTTTAATAACCATGATAACTTGATAGGAGCCATCAGGCAACTCTTGTTCGCGAACGATGCGAGCGCCTCTTACTAGACCAGAAACTCTAGTTTTTACGGTATCGCTGGCGATAGCCAGATTTTCCATGGTCGTTTCGGAGTCTACTTGCACTCCTTTGATTGCTTCGAGCAGGTTGCGCTGTGCGTCAACGATTGCGGCACGGCGGGCGCTTCCTTTCGACTGAGCTGGGTGGTGGACATTAGCAGAAGGAACGCCAGTGCCAACCGCTTCAACGGTATCCGTTTCCCAGTTGATTTGCCCGTTGCCATTGGCGACTTCTTGAACAGCGCCAGGAGCATTGCTGACGATTAGGATGTTAACATTGTTGGCGGCCGTCGGGTTGGCACCAGCAGCAATCGGTAGACTAGCGACTAGTAAGAAACAGAGAGCTAGGACGAGTATTGCTTTGCGACTCATGGTAGTACCTCCTTAGTATTTGCCTTATTTCAGCGTGCTTCCACATTAAGAGAACTATTGGAAACATTTGTTATAACAAGAGTGAGATTACTAAAGTTCTGAAGTTGACTCCCAGGAAATGATCTCCATGTTTTATTCTGGAATAAGGACGAAAGTCCTCTTAATATGTAATATTTTGTCGAAAATTCCACTAGGATTTACCTGATGACCAAACTACTCTACTGCTCCTGCCTCTAAGCGGGGCTTATCTTAAAGAAAGTGGTAGAAGGCAAAAAAATCACCCTCGAAGGGTGATTTTGGTTTCAATGAGCAAAAGAGTTCGCGATAGCGGGTTCTTCAGTCAGTTCTATAGCATTCCCTTTTTCCATAACCCATAGGCTCCTATGATCGCGAGGGCAAACGAGAATAAAACTACATACCAGAATCCCAGCGGGTGTTCCGCGCCAAAGGGAATAACTAAATTCATTCCGAAGAAACTGGAAATCATGGTGGGGATGGCTAGCAGAATAGTCATAGACGCCAGGAATTTCATAACCATGTTTAGATTATTCGAGATAACCGAAGCGAACGTGTCCATCATGCCGGTTAAGACGTGACTGTACATTTCGACCATTTCTATTGCCTGTTTGTTCTCGATGATGACATCTTCCAGCAAGTCTTCGTCTTCTTCATATACTTTAATGATATGCTGCAGTTGGGTGTTCATCCGGATGCGCAAGAGGCGTTCAAGCACAATGCCGTTCGCGCGCAAAGACGCCGAAAAGAACGTAAAGCCTTTTTGCAGTTCGAGCAATTGAAACAGCTCACGGTTCTTCATGGATCGCCGAAGCTGACGTTCAATTTCATCAATGCGACGGTTAATCTGCTTAACATACATCAAATAGTAAGAAGCAGATTTATAAAGTATTTGAAATAAGAAGCGAGTCTTCTTAATCGTGTTGAAGGTTTTAGCTGTCGAGGGATTGAAGTCCCCTAGCACTCGGTTATTTTCCAGACATACAGTAACAATATGATCTGGAGTGAGAATAATGGCAAGCGGCAGGGTATCATAGGTGTCCAGACCGCGCATGACTGAGATATTAGTGATGACTAGCAGACAGTCGTCTTCAATTTCTGTACGCGAGCGTTCTTCTTCGTCAAGGGCTGCTCGCAAAAAATCCATTGGTGCATTTGTTGCCGTTGCGACCAAGCACAATTCTTCTACAGACGGATTAATAAGGTTAAACCAAATCCCCTTCTCACAGGAAGTAGTTGTTAGTTCAAGCAACGTATCACCGTCGCTTTTATACATGCAAAGCATAATGCTCCCCCTTTCTCTTGAGGGGAGTATAGCCATTGTTCCCAATAAGGGCGGAAGGCGTATCATCTATGTGATTGTCCAAGTCCAATCAATCAAATTACGCCTAGTCGGCTTGCTCACCACAGAGTAGCCGAAATTCGCAGGCGGGAAAAATGGGTATACTCCCTTCGATACTGGTCAAATATACCTTCCACGATGGACTAGGGTGGTCTACATCCATTTTTCTCACCTGCCTTGCGTTTTACTCTGAATTTAGAGCGGTAATTACACTATACTTCTTGGGTAGCATATAGTCAACCATATTTTCCTTAGATACATTTGTTGACACACGGGTGTCAGTTTGTTATAATATTGAATGTGTCGGACACGGAGGGGTGTCCGAGCGGTTTATGGAGCTGGTCTTGAAAACCAGTGATCCCGCAAGGGACCGTGGGTTCGAATCCCACCCCCTCCGCCAGCTTTACTCAAAGATGGCAAAACTTCACAATGACACGCAGTTTTCATACACGGAGTGGTACTCAAGTGGCTGAAGAGGACGGTTTGCTAAATCGTTAGAGGTCGTGAGGCCTGCCAGGGTTCAAATCCCTGCCACTCCGCCAAAGAAAAGACGGCTATTGACCGAAAGAGTTGATAGTCGTTTTTTGTTGCCTCGCGGTTGTAAATAGACAGGCTCTCGCCGAGTAATCGGTGAGAGCCTGTCTATTTAAAGAGTCCGGCCTAATAGCCTAGTTCTTCGCCCACTATCCAAACATGTATATCCGATACTGGCGGACGCTTGTGAATTACGGTGTTAACATTACATAGCCGTGTAGGACCTTGGCAATCCACACAGTAGCCGGTTTGTACACAGGGGTTAGGACGTTTCAACCGGATGTTGTTTTGCGGCGCTGCTGTTTGGCGAATGCGTTCTTGCGCGGCTTCGAGGTCGCTCACGATTTTATTGATACCAGCCAGAACGATCACCTTTTTTGGGCCAAATATCATGGCTGCGACTCTGTTGCCAGTGGCATCTGTATTGACCAGTCTACCATCGGCGGTAATTGCGTTGGTACTGGTCAAGAATACGTCACAGGTAAGCTGTTTGCGACGAATATCCAATATTTCCTCTGGGGTTAAGCCTGGTTTATGGTGACAAAAGACGGTATTGCCACGCGCTTCCAGTTTCTCGACCAAGCCCAATTGGATTAGTGTCCACGACCCGCCGATGCCGACAGTTGCGTTTGCCGGAATGACGGATAGAAGTGTCTCTAAAGCGGCTTGGGCAGTTTCAAAATAGGCGGCGCTAAATCTGTTTTTCTGTAACGCTTCTACTGTCTGGGCTCCAAGCAGTTGCTGCGGATTCATTTGCTCACTCATTATTCGTTCCCCCTACAATTAGATCTTCATACTTGTTAACTACAATGTAGCATGATATTGTTTATATGTATAATTAGTTGTATAAATCGAAACGATAGAAAATACGTATAGGCAGGGAAGCGCTTTTGGAAATTAAACAGTTGCGAACGTTTATTGCCATCATCAGTGCCGGAAGCTTTGCACAGGCTGCGGAGCATTTGGGGTATACGCAACCTACATTAACGACCCATATTCAATCTTTGGAACGAGAACTGAATGTAAAGCTGTTTGACCGGCTGGGGCATCGTATTCGTTTGACTCGGCAAGGCGAACGGTTTCTCAGTTATGCAGAACGTATTCTTAAGCTGGCTGCTGAAGCTGCTGATGCAGTGTCTAGCGAAGAAGGCGGCTATGGGAAGATTATTATCGGTGCCAGTGAAACGTTTTCTGTGGTTCGTCTCCCGTTACTTTTGAAAGATTTTCGCAAGAAACATCCGGCTGTTGACATTGAACTGCGATTCGGTGATATGGCCAAGTTTCATAATGACTTAAAAAACAATACCATAGATATTGCTTTCATTCTCACAGGCAAGGTTCCTTATCCAAGTCTTGCTACGGAAATACTATGCCCAGAACCGATGTCGCTGATTGCTTCGCCAGAACATTCCTTCACACAGAAATCTGCCATAGCAGTTTCGGACTTTGCGACAGAAGATTTCATTGTCACCCAAGAAGGTTGCGCTTATAGAGCGTTCATTGAGCAACTCCTAGAAGCCAATTCGATTAAGCCACGCTCATTTATGAAGGTGAAAAATATCGAGGCAATCAAACAGTTCGTCATCGGTGGACTAGGGTTGGCAATTTTGCCGACGATTTATATCGAAAAAGAAGTAGCAGGCGGTTTATTGGTTGAGTTGCCGTGGAGTGGTCCGGATTTTGGAATGTACACACAGATTGCCTATCATAAGGATAAGTGGTTGTCGCCTGTCGTGCTGAGCTTTTTGGAGTTAACTCGCAGTACGTTTAAAAATTGATGCAAAAAATGAGGACTCATCTAATCCAATTAAAAAGGCTCTTCCCGCCGAAGTTTGGCGAGAAGAGCCTTTTAAGTCTATTTTACCAGATAGGCTGCAGTTGATAGGAGATGAACTGTCTCGGCAATGATTTCATCAATAAGTGTCTGAGCCGGCTTGATTTCGCGCAATCTATTGAGGCTTTGTCCCACTTGAACAAGGCCGTTTTCTACATCACCGTCAACCGCAGCTAACTTATTGGTCCCTGTTGCCAGATTGTTTAGCTCTTCATCTGGAGCGCCACTGACTTCGAGAGCTAAGAACTTATCCGTGAACTTGCTTTTCAGACCTCTGACGCCATGACCACGGGAATAGCCAGTTACCACCGATTCTGTATCGCTGGCAGCAATGATCCGCTGTTTGGCATTCATGTGAACTGTACATTCTTCCGCCAGCAAGAAGCGAGACCCCATTTGCACGCCTGATGCTCCCATGAGCAGAGCTGCCGCCATGCCTCTACCATCGACAATACCGCCGGCTGCAATGACCGGAATGCTCACTTCAGGTATGACGTTGGTTAATAAAGCCATAGTAGTTAGAGTGCCAATATGCCCGCCAGCTTCCATTCCTTCAATGACCATTGCGTCCGCGCCAGCCGCTTCAACACGTTTGGCCAACTTTACACTGGGTACGACGGGAATCGCTTTGATACCGGCTTTATGGAACGCGTCAAAAAACGGCACAGGATTGCCAGCGCCTAAGGTGACAAACGCCACTTTCTCCTGGCAAATTACTTCAACGACTTCATCTTTGTTTGGTGCCATCAGCATAACGTTTACGCCAAAGGGCTTATTGGTTAAGGTTTTGGTCTTACGGATTTCGTCACGCACCCAGTCTGTCGTCCGGCCGCCGGTAGCGATGACGCCTGCGCCGCCGGCATTTGATACTGCTGCGGTTAAGTTTGCTTCTGATACCCAGGCCATCGCACCTTGAATTATCGGATATTTAATGCCGAGTAGTTTTGTTATTTTTGTTTCCATAGTTATCCCTCCGTAAATTCTACTTTGTTGAGAAGATGCTTATCATCGTTTAGTTTGTCCCTGCAAAATGCAAAGCATTGATCTAATTACTTTTCCCGGTAAAAAACCAGCATTACTGTGTCCTTATCGAGAAACATCGTTTCGCCATCGAGGGTTTTATCAAAAAACCAGCCAACGGCGGCTTGTTCGTTCAGAATACGCTCCAGACCTGAGGCATCGAGGCGGGAGAAGCCAAATGTGCTTTTTTTCTTGACTTCTAAAACTTTATATTCGCGCATAGTATCCTCCTATTCACAGCCTATATCCAAATTATAGCATGATGGTCAACTTGAGAAAAGCCACTTTGGATTTTCGCATGATTGCAATCGATGGCGGGAAAGATAATCTATAGAATACAAAGGAATTTTTCTGACGAAAGGGGAACAACGATGAATCAAACCACCAACCAGATGACTAATCAAACGGCACCTGGGCTAATTAATCAATCAGTCATGGCCCAAACTGCCCCAACTTCACAAGTGGCAGCACAGGGGCAAAATACAACCCAAATGCAAAATAGCCAATTCAGCCAAATTATTCAGCAGGTTGACGAGCTCAAGCAATCGTTGCACAATTTTATTGACCAAGAGGACTTCCCAGACGCGAGAGTGATCGCAGCCAGCGGTAGGTTGGAGGGACAACTTAATCAGTATTATCAGCTTGCAGTGGAAAAAGAAAATCAAAAACCGGGGTTGGAGACTTTTTGACAGGTAAAGAACGGTAATTAGCCGCGAAAATGCGAAGGACGTTGCGCACCTGAGTAAGGGAACGTTCCCACTGCGTGCACAGATTGTCTTTACATTTTGGCGGCCCGTTTTTTCTGTATGAAGAAAATGCTGGTAAAAAAACGTCGAAATGTGGTAAGGTATTTATACGCCTAACCTAAGCAGAATTTTCCGACTCGCACCAGGCGTGGATGGGCTAGTTTTCATGCGAGGTGACGCCATGAGCCCGATGACCCCAAAGCCATCGATCAGACGGTCGCTTTTGCGTAAGGTGATTTTTGTTGAACTTTTGTTAATTGCATTGCTGTGGGTGGGATTTATCGCGCTGAGCACTCAGGGGTTGGATGAGATGGCGGCAAGGCGTGTATTTCCGTATGTCCGGATAATGGAAGTGACGGCCTATACAGCCGGCCATGAGAGTACGGGCAAAGATAGCGATCATCCTGATTTTGGTGTAACGGCCAGTACGTACCGGCTCAGTATTGGCTTAGGAGAACTCTGCATTGCTGCACCACCGGATATTGCATTTGGAACCAGGATCTTCGTGCCTGGGTATGGAGCGGCAACTGTGAAGGACAGAGGTGAGGCAATCCAAGGAGATTGCCTAGACGTTTATTATGACGATTTAGAGCAGGCTAGGTTATGGGGCAGGAAACGCCTGCCTGTTCTGATTTTCCCCTGAGACCGTTCAAAAGTCTATCTGTTTTGGAGAAGTACGGGTACCATTCCGCGGAGGGTTACAATGTTTGAGTCAGCAAAGCTGGCAAATATTTCTTTCGCCTCTGTGTCCTCCGTGTACCCTCTGTGTACTCCGTGGAAACGTTCTCCGTTGTTCCTAGTCTCATTTACTGTTGGAAGCTATTACTTTTGCAACAGACTGCTAGGGGGGTAACGCTTACGCAACGCTGGATCATTCACGTTGATATGGATGCCTTTTTCGCCTCGGTCGAGCAGCGTGACAATCCTGAACTGAGAGGCAAACCGGTCATTGTTGGCGGTTGCGGCTCGCGGGGAGTAGTCGCGACCGCTTCGTATGAGGCTAGACGGTTTGGCGTGCGTTCAGCGATGTCGGCGACAGAAGCCAAGCGTCGCTGTCCGCACGGTATTTTTTTGCCATGCGATCATCGACGCTATGCGCAGGTATCACGGCAAATCCGTCAAATCATGGACGACTTTTCGCCTTTGGTTGAGCCACTTTCGCTTGATGAGGCGTTTCTTGATGTGACAGGCATGGAGTGGTTGTACCCTGACCCTGTCGATATAGCAAGGCGAATTAAAGACCGCATTAGCAGCGAGGTTCACTTGACTGCTTCAGCCGGTGTAGCGCCAAATAAGTTTCTGGCTAAAGTGGCATCTGATTTAAAGAAACCAGATGGCCTAGTTGTTGTGCATCCAACAGAAATTGAGGATTTTCTTGCTCCGCTAGCGGTCAGCCGTCTTTGGGGAGTGGGTGCGGTGACGGCAAAGATCTTGACAGATCATGGAATCAAGACCATTGGCCAACTTGCGGCTGTTGAATTGTCTCGACTGGAGACTTGGTTGGGCAACGCTGCTGCGGAGCTAAAACAACTGGCAACTGGCAAGGATAATCGGCCAGTAGTAGCTGAGCATGCACCAAAATCAGTGGGAAATGAAGAAACCTATGAACATGATATTTACGACCCGGACGAAGTTCGGACACAGCTACTTAGATTGGCGGTTAACGTTGCTTGGCGGCTCCGGCTGCTGGGGTTGACTGGCCGAACAGTGACGGTGAAGATTCGGTGGGGGTCGTTCAAAACTGTCACCCGCAGCCAGACGCTAGCTGAACCCACTTGTCTGGATGAGGTGATTTATACAACTGCTTGGGAATTGACGCGAAAAGCTGCGACACAAGAAGGAATCCGCTTGTTGGGCATCACGTTGTCAAACCTAACAACCGGCAGCGGGCAATGCTCATTGTTTGACGGCGATGCGGAAAAAAAACTGGCTGTTGCGACCGCAGTTGATAAGCTGCGAGCGAAATTTGGCTCTGAGGTTGTATCCAGAGGGAGGCTTTTGCAGGCAAAACCGCCTTCCTAGAGTCCGGTTGGCCGTATGCGATATAAGGGTGATACCGGCAATTTTTCCTGTACAGGCGGACTATTCGGCAGGAATAAGGGCATCTTTTAGCTAATATGTATACTCTATGAAAACAATCCTATCTACATATATGAGGAGGCGGAGTATGGTTAATAAAGAGCGAGTACTCAGTGAATTTTTTGAGCTTGTGCGGATTACCTGCCGAACCAAAGCAGAACGAGAAGTAGCGGACGTTTTGAAACAAAAAATAGCGTCTTACGGCTGGGAAATTAGCGTCAGTGAAGATGATGTGGGCCAAAAGATTGGCGGCAACTGTGGAAATGTATACTTTTTCCTGAAGGGCAACGTAGCTGGAGCGCCTAGTCTGTTACTGAGCGCTCACCTTGACTGTGTGGAACCTAGTGCAGGTGTTGAACCAGTATTGAAGGACGGAATCATAACCTCAGCGGGAGATACGATCCTTGGCGGTGATGATAAAGCTGGTGTTGTCGCAATTATGGAAGCTCTGCGGGTTATCCATGAGCAGAACCTGCCACATGGCGACATTCAGGTCGTATTTACCGTCGCAGAAGAGGGCGGAGTCAACGGCTCAAAAAATATGGATCCCAGCTGGTTGAAGGCCGACTTCGGTTTTGCGCTTGATTCGAGTGGTATCCCCGGCAAAATTATCACTGAGGCGCCCGGGCAGAACAAAATTGATGTCATCATGCATGGCAAAACTGCGCATGCCGGACTGGCACCTGAAGAAGGCATTAATGCCATCGTGGTCGCTGGCAAGGCCCTGGCAGAATTGAAGCAAGGTCGGATTGACAATGAGACAACCGCCAATGTTGGTTTAATCAAGGGTGGCGGGGCTACCAATATTGTACCTGATAAAGTTGAAATCTTCTGCGAAGCGCGCAGCCGCGATATGGCGAAATTAGATGCTCAGACAAAAAGCATGGTGGCAACCTTTGAACAGGTAGCTGCTGCGAATGGCGCGAAAGCCGAAATCAGCGTGAAAAAAGCCTATGGCCCATTTGTACTGGCTGCCGATTCCTTGCCAGTCAAAACAGCAGTTAAGGCGGCTGAAGCAATCGGTCTTACACCGTCTACCGAGGCAACCGGCGGCGGCAGTGACGCGAACTTCTTCAACACTTACGGCGTTCCTACCGCCGTACTGGCTGTGGGTATGAGCAAGGTCCATACAACCGACGAATATATTAAGGAAGTTCATTTGTACCAGACGGCGGAATGGATGGTAGCCATCATCCAAGCTGCGTCAGGAATGAAAAAATAAACAGAAACGCGGACGCTCACAGCGTCCGCGTTTGTTATTATATGTCCGGGTTATTTTAACCGGTCAAAAATCGTTTTTCCCCGTTTTGTACAATACACAGTGGCCCTCTGTTACCCTCCGCATACTTTGCGCACTCTGCGGTTAACGTACTTGTCCCTCAAAGACCCCGTCCGCATTTGTTATTATTTAACAATCAGCTCAGTATTCATTTCCTTCCGGAACCAGCGAACCATGCGCTCAAGCGATTGGCGCTCCACCGACGCCTGGGTGCCCTGCAGGTCAAGTATAGCGTTGCCATCTTCCAGGCTGGCGCCAACAGACTTGATCAGTTGCATTTGCGTGGTATCAAGCGATTCGGCAATGGCGAGGATGAGTGAGAGCTTTTTAGCCGTTTGCCAGTCAATTTCATCGAAGAATTCGCCATAAATGCGGTTGCGAACAAATTTGGTTGGACCATTATGCCAACCGGCGATGACGGCGGTCAACATTTGTTCACGGTGCGTTAGGCCGAATAAACGAGCATTTTCCACCAGATAGGCGCTATGACGCGGGTGATCATAGTAATTGATCGTGATGCCAATATCGTGCAGCAGAGACGCGACATGCAGCAATTTGCGTGAACGGTCGTCTAAATTGTGAAGCTCTTGCCAGCCATCAAACATCGACAAGGCTAATCGTGCGACCTGGTGGCAGTGATTGATATCACCTTTATAAAACCGCAGCATGTTATCAGTGCTATGCATGAGAATGTCATCAATTGTCTGACTACCGCCATTCCGTGACAGATAGTCACGCCAGAAGAGTCCTTCCCTGACGCCGCATCCGCTAATGATAAGATGGGTTCCTAGAGTGACGTCAAATAGGCCTTTAACAATTGTCGATCCGGCTACGATGATGTCGGCTCGTTCTGTGCTAAGGCCAGGAAATTTTCTGCGCTGCCCGAGGCTAGTGACCATTAATGCCCGCCACAGCTCATCAAAGGAAAGCCGTCCCAGGCGGTAATTATGCACTTTATTAAACGGATAGTTCTTGCGTTTCTGATCCATCTTAGCAATATTACGGGCGGTGCCGCCGATACCAACGATCGGTAAAGCCAATTTCTTCAGCCAAGGGACTTGTGCTAGCTGTTCACTGACAAATTTGCGTAAATCAGCCAGTTGACCTTCAGTTACGCGATCAGCAGTCTGGAATTTCTCTGTCAAATAGACAGCTCCAAAGGGTAGACTGATCATTTTTTCCGGCTTGCTATTGCGAACTAGAGTCAGCTCAGTGCTGCCGCCGCCTAAGTCAAATAATACAGCATCATTGACAGCGATAGTGTTGATAACGCCGATATACCCGAGCAAAGCTTCCGTATCACCGCTGATGACTTCGAGTGTGATGCCGGTTCTTTTCTCCACTTCGCGCACGAAATCGCCGCCGTTGCGGGCGTTGCGTACTGCGGCAGTCGCTACAGCGAGAACTCTATCTACATTAAAGAGGTTACACATATGGGCGAACACTTGCATGGTGGCGATCGCGCGTTCCATAGCTCCGGGCTGTAGCAAGTGCTCGGAGCTCATGCCCTCACTAAGCCGCACAGGGTCCTTTTGATGATATACCAGGTTGTATGCGCCGTTGGCGTAGATGTGCATGACGATAAGCCTGGCCGAGTTTGAGCCAAGGTCAATAATCGCAATACGCTCCGTCATGATATCACCCCTCACACAGCAATAATTCCGTTCGTTTTGGCAAAAAACCTTTTTCTCTGGAGGGTTTTTGTAGAAAAATAGTACAGTAAGCAAAAAAACGTATTGATTGGATAAAACCAATACTCTAACTAAGGGGTTAAAAGGGTTTTTCACAAATTGTTGTCGAATACTAAGGTGAGGTGATTTGATTGGCTAAGCAAATCCATACTTTCGCTGCTATTCATGTAGGCTCAGAACAAGTCAGCATCCAAATTGCCGAATTCAACAGCCTGCAAGACATTAGAATAATTGAACGCGCTAGTCTCCCCGTATCGTTAGGCGAGGAGACGTTTAAAACCGGTCGCATCAGCTTTAGTGCAGTTAGTCAAACCTGCGAATTACTTAAGGGCTATCGGCGGATGCTGAGTGAATATGGAGTACGCGATTATCGTCTCGTTGCTACTACCGCAGTGCGAGAGGCCGAAAATCAGCAATATATTATTGACCAAATTCGGGTTAAAACAGGGTTTCAGGTTGAAGTAGCCGACATGACACAGGAAATATTTTTTAAATATATTGCTTTGTTTCGGATTATCGATATGAATGGGCTAAACAATTCACACGAGCCACTGCTATTTGTTGATATTTCCTCTGGCGGACTGGGTTTTACTCTATATAAAGAGCCTAATATTGAATACCAACAGAATATACATATTGGTACCTTGCGAATCAAGGAAAGCTTTGATAAACAGCAACGCGAATCGGCTCATTTTCACAAGGTCCTATCTGAGTATATTTATAGCACCATTGAGCCGGTGGAGCAGAAATTACGTCCCCACAAGATCCGCTACCTCGTCCTTTCTGGCAGTGAAACGCGATTTGTTCTAAAAATGCTTGGTAGGGACCAGGCCGAAACGCTATCGTTTGTTAGTCTGGACGATTTTAACGCTCTATATGAAAAAGTTCAAGAGTTGAATTTGCCACAGTTGATGCAAACCTTCGACCTTACCGAACAAAAAGCAGAAATGGTTCTGCCCACCATTGTTCTCTATAAACAAATTCTCAACGTAGGGAAAATTGAAGAAATCGTTTTTTCCAATGCACACTTTAACGATGGCATTATACTGCGCCATGTGGCGGAAAAAACCGGCGATTCCTGGTGGGATGCGGTTGAAGACCAGACGGTTAGCTTGGCTCATTCCTTAGGCAAAAAGTATCAATATGATAGTAATCATGCCATAAGTGTGGAAAAAACCTCTCTCCAGATATTTGAAAAATTAAGTAAGGCGTATGGACTAGGGAAACAAGAACGGTTGCAACTGAAGGTCGCGGCAATTTTGCATGACATCGGGAAATATGTTAGTCTACGGCGACACTACTTTTATTCGTATCGGCTGATTGTTTCGTCTGACATTTTGGGATTTTCCGAAGCAGAGAAACTGGTTATTGCGAACATTGCCCACTACCACTCTAAGGGCACTCCGTCAAATGTCGATGCTCATTTCGCCGCTTTGACGCCAGAGCAAAAGGTAACAACAGCAAAACTGTCGGCAATTATTCGCTTGGCGGATGCGGTTGATCGCAGCCATCGTCAGAAGGCTGTTGTAAAAGAGATCTCTCTCAAAGGTGATGAAATGACTCTGAAGGTCGAATCTGTTGACGATATATCACTAGAAGAGTGGACCTTTGCCGATAAAGTCGAATTTTTCGAAAACGTTTTCGGCATTCGGGCTATTCTAGAAAGGCGGTCCCCATGAATAACGCCTATGATAAACCCGAGTTTTTTCTCAATCGGGAAATGAGCTGGCTCTCCTTTAATCGTCGGGTGCTGCAGGAAGCTGACGATAAGCAGAAGCCAGTACTTGAACGTTTAAAGTTTATCGCGATAACTAGTTCAAATTTGGATGAATTTTTTATGATTCGTGTTGCTGGGCTAAAACAACAGTTAGAAAGCGGAATCAACAAAATAGATTCCGCAGGAATGACTGTGAGTGAGCAGCTAGCCAGTATCGCAGACTTAACCCAAGATTTAGTCAAGCTGCAGTATCGGTTTTACAAGAAAATCATCGCCCAGCTAACCGAAGCGGATATTCTTATTGTTCCTTTGGACTCGCTGACTGAGAAGGAAAAGGAATGGACGAGAAATTACTTTTTAGACACGATATATCCTGTCATTACACCGCTGGCGGTTGATGCAAGTCATCCGTTTCCCTTTCTGTCAAATCGCAGTTTGAATATAGCCATTTCTCTAGCGGCAACAAAGGGAGAGAACAAAATGGCTGTTGTACAGGTTCCCGCTGTACTGCCACGCCTTGTGGAAGTGGCAACACATACTAAAAAGAAGAAATTTGTTTTTCTTGAAGATATCATTAAGGCCTACTGTCAACACCTATTTGTCGGTCACAAGGTAAGAGACATGGCTGCGTTTCGGATTACCCGCAATGCTGATTTATTTATTGATGAGGAAGATGCCGAGGATTTACTCGCCGAGGTAGAAAAGTCATTGCGTCAGCGGAAACATGGCGAGGCGGTGCGTTTAGAAATTGATAAAGCCGGTAGCCGTCATCTGCGCGAGGCAATAATAGACGCGGTAAAGGTTGGCGAGTGTGATGTTTATGATATTCCCGGCCCGATTGATGTCACTTGTTTTATGAAATTTGCTGACTTGGCAGGCTATGAAAAACTACGATATGCTCCATTTGTACCACAGACACCGGCTGAATTACTGGATGTTGAAGATTTATATGTCGCTATTCGTGAACGCGATGTACTTATTCATCATCCCTATGAGTCGTTTGAGCCTGTCATCGAATTTGTCCGGCGGGCTGCAACCGATCCACAGGTGTTGGCAATCAAGCAAACATTGTACAGAGTTAGCGGCAATTCACCGATCGTTCGGGCTTTAGCCCAAGCGGCTGAGAATGGTAAGCAGGTAACCGTACTAGTAGAATTAAAAGCGCGCTTTGATGAGGAGAATAACATCCTCTGGGCAAGGCGGCTGGAAGAAGCGGGTTGCCATGTGATCTATGGACTTGTCGGCTTAAAGACCCATAGCAAAATATGTCTAATCGTACGCAGGGAAAGCACGGGAATTAAGCGGTATGTGCATTTAGCGACAGGAAATTATAATGACGCGACAGCTCGTGGTTATACTGATATGGGCTTGTTTACTGCCAATGATCAATACGGCGCTGATGCCTCAGCCTTTTTCAATATGCTATCCGGTTATTCTGATCCGCCGGTATGGAACAAATTCGTCGTGGCGCCTCTGGGATTGCGGCGACGGATTATTGAACTGCTTGATCGGGAAATCCACTGGGCGAGGGCCGGAAAACCAGCACGCATCATTGCGAAGATGAACTCTCTGCTTGATAAGGAAATTGTCAAGAAGCTCTACGAAGCTTCGACTAACGGAGTTAAAATTGACTTGATCGTTCGCGGTATATGCGTCCTGCTGCCTGGGATTAAAGGTGTCAGTGAAAACATTACGGTTCGCAGCATCGTTGGTCGCTTTCTTGAGCATAGCCGCATGTTTTACTTTTCCAATGGCGGTGATGAGAAGGTTTTTCTCTCTAGTGCTGATTGGATGCCGCGCAACCTCGATGCCAGAGTGGAACTGCTCTTTCCGATTGATGATGAACGGCATATCGAACGAATCAAAACCGTTTTTGATATTCAGCTTAGCGATACAGAGAGGGCGCAAATACTGCGAAGCGACGGCACCTACCGTAAATTAGGCCGACGCTCTAAAGGAGAAAAGCTAAATAGTCAAGTTGAAATGTACCGTTTGGCCAAGCAAGCAGCCTATAAACCAGAAATGCCGTTGGAACAGCGGCTGAAGCCGATGTATCGCAAAGAAGAATAGTAAATAAAGCTTTTTCGCTAAATAGTAGAGAAACGATGCAAAGTGAGGTGATTGAATTTTTATGAAAAAAGCATTAGTGTGGAATATTGTGGCTATGCTGCTGCTTACAACTTCGCTTGCTTTTGGGGCACCTATTACCCAAAATAGACTGGCAGACAAGCCAGCCGAATTGGCGGTTGACATGATGAGTCAGCAACCATTGTCGGTGAAACTCTCCTCTCACGAGGTTCATGCTGGTGAATCGATTTGGCTGACAGTTAGCGGTGGGGTAGAGCCTTATGTTCTCATCTCAGTCGAAAACAAAATCCAGGTGGTCTCCCGAGGCAAGAATACCTATCAAATCTCAGGGTTGACGGTTGGTGATAGCAGGCTTACCATCGGCGACAGCGAAAATAACACAATTACTAAAGTAATAACTGTTTTGCCTAAGCGTTAATCCGCACATCCCCTGCCGCTATTTCCAGGGAAATAGCGCAATCTATGTTAGTAATTCGAGAAAGCCTTTTCATACAGTGTCGAATTTCGTATAATGGAAACAAGTTGCTTAGTAAGCTTAAAAGGAGTTGCAAAATGCAAAACAAATATCAAGTAGCTATCCACTTTGGAAAGAGCTTTGGTCGCATTGAATATGATCCCGCGGCAAAGACTGCTACGGTTATTCTAGACAATCCTATCAAACGCAAGGAAGTTGAAGATTATTTAAAACAGCCGCGGATCATGCCGCATGCGCGTGCAACATTGCTGGATTTGGAGCACTTGGAAATAAAGCCGTTGGATTCGCTGGAAACGCTCAAATTAGCGTTGACGAATCTGTGGGAAACCACCGGAGTGCTTGTCGATTGGAGCAGACCTGCTGACGATACATTTCGCGTCTAATGACCATAATCTGTGGCCAGATTAGTTATCGACTAGGATTCAGGTGGAGTTAAAGGTCTTCTGAATCCTAGTCATTTTATCCACAGGTTAATCCACAATTGCTGCTAAACTGTGGACAACTCAGAGCAAATAAGTAAAAACACCCGGAACTGTGCCGATTTGGCTGTGGATAGTAGGTTGTCCGAGACGGTTTGTAAGTGAATTGACAGGTCGCAGCTAGAATGCTATACTAAATAACGTTACTTTGCGGTCAAAATAATATGCGCCCGTAGCTCAGGTGGATAGAGCAGCGGTTTCCTAAACCGCGTGCCGGTGGTTCGAGTCCTCCCGGGCGCACCAGAAAAATAAAGGCTTCTAGCTTACGGCTAGGGCTTTTTTTATTGCTCTGCCGTGAATTTTGCCGTGAATAGGGAAAAACAAAACCTTGTCCGTGGATGCACCGAAACCGTCAGGAATGGGAATGGGCGGGCTAAAATAGTGGCCTGATGGATATGTGGATATGGTGGACAGCTAACGTGTCCGCTGCGCTCCCACTACCTGCCCACATACTCCGCCCTTTGGGTCGCACAGGCTCGGACGAGATAAGACGTTGAATCTATCCTGTAGTAGATAATGTAAAATCCTGCAAGGTTCTGGAAGACTTGCAGGATTTTTGTATTTGTATGAATAATATATGAGTGGCATTACTTTGCATTAAGTCAGGAGATGTGTAATATATGCAAAAACCGATTACTATTACTTCTGTTGAATTTAAGGATTTTAAGGCTTTCTTGAAGTATAATATAAAATTTCATAAGATGAACATTCTGGTTGGCCCTAATAATTGTGGTAAATCAACAATTATTAATGCGTTTCGCATATTAGCTCTGGGAATACGTCAGGCGCTGCATAAGCGACCATCTGTGATTAGTATCTCGGGTAGCATTTTGCAAGGTTATTCAATATCGGAAGAAACTTTACCAATGTCTATAGAAAATATTCATACTGATTACGTAGCCACTGATACCACAGTATCTTTCAGACTATCTAATGGGAATAAGTTAATTCTATTGTTTCCGAAGTCTGGGGGATCTTATCTCATAACAGAGAGTCAGGGGAGACCGATTAGCACTCCGAGTGCTTTTAGACGAGAATATCCCATAACAGTTGATTTTGTACCTGTCTTGGGACCTGTTGAACATAGAGAGGCTATATTGACAGAGGAAACAGTACGGCGAAATCTTGCAACACATAAGGCATGTAGGCACTTTAGAAATTACTGGAGGTATAATCCTGATAACTTCCAAGAATTTGCCGAGTTGGTTAAGGATACCTGGCCTGGAATGGAAGTTGAACGCCCACATCGTGTTAGCGGTACTTCGGAATTAGCAATGTTTTGTCTTGAAAATCGGATGACTCGAGAAATTTATTGGGCAGGCTTTGGTTTTCAAATATGGTGTCAATTATTAACGCATATTGCGCGAGCAAAAAAATCTACAATTCTAATCGTCGATGAACCTGAAATATATCTACATCCGGATGTGCAAAGACAACTACTTAATATTTTAAGATACTGTGGCCCTGATATTATAATTGCGACACATTCAGCCGAAATAATGGGAGAGGCTGACGCATCAGAAATATTACTCGTCGATAAAGGAAAAAACGCTGCAGAAAGGCTTCGGGATATTGAAGGAGTACAAGCCGCTTTAGATGCGATAGGGTCTGTTCAGAATATAACACTAACCCAACTTGCTCGAACGAGAAATTTATTGTTTTTTGAGGGACCGGATGACTTTAAAATTATTAGGAGATTTGCAAGAAAACTTGGGTTCGTAGAATTGGCTTCTGGAAATGATATTACTATTCTGACTTCCGGTGGATTCTCTGCATGGGAAAGAATTAAATCTTTAGCCTGGGGGTTTAAATCTGCACTAAAGACGAAAATTCGCGTCGGAGCCATCTTTGATCGAGATTACTGGTCAAGAGAAGAGGGTTCCAGCATTTTGAGTGAACTAAACCATCATTTAGAATTGGCACATATCCATGAACGGAAAGAGATCGAGAACTATCTTTTAGAGATTCCAGTATTAGAACGAGCTTTTTTAAAATCACTCAGTGAACGTTCAAAATGCAGCTCTGATTTTCTTATCAAAGAAAATGTAATATGCAAAATGCTGGATCGGATTACTAGTACTATGAAAAGCAGGGTTCAAGCCCAGTATATTGCGAAACGGAGCAGCTTTCTTTGCCATGCAAAAGAAGATAGTGCTACAGTTACTACCCAAACTATCACCTTATTTGATCGTGATTGGAATAGTTTGGATTCGCGAATGAGCATTGTTCCTGGAAAGGAAGTGTTGAGTTTGCTTAGGACTGAAGTCCGTAACAAGTATTCAGTTAATTTGTCGGATTATCGTATTATAGATGAGTTTAGAATTGAAGAAATACCCGCTGATATCAAACTCTTGATAGAGCACATCGAAGAGTATAGAGTAGGGCTAAAACAATCTGCAACACAAGCGTTATCACTCTGAGATTTTGCAATTATAGCTAAGACTAAAGATACGCTGCGCTGACTGTGAAAACACGAATTCGTCCACTTCCAGAATTTTAATTAGATGCTGAATACGGTGCAGAGGTTTCATAACTTGTCATTATACATTGTCTACTGACAGGGGTAAGTCCAGCGGTCTTTTTGCTTTATCTAGTGTAAAAGGATAGATTATTAGACCTGTCGAAAGGAGCTAATAGGGTGGTGTTAGTTTGGAAAGAAAGGAAAAACTTTCTCAAGATCTGCAACATTTATTGATGGAAATTGGAGAAAAGTCTGCGTTGTTCATGCTGTATGTTAAGGTGGTTAAGGATAGCGAGTGGGAGGTATACCAAAACCTAAGTGAAAGTGGATGCGACCTGGTGTTGCTTAATCCTCAAAATAATGACAAGATAAAAGTTGAAGTTAAAACAAGGCAACGATTATATACTACTAGCCTTAAAAATGTCAGCCGCGTACAATTTACTGTAACTGAGAAAGAATATGAATCATGCGACTTCGTAGTTGCCTACTGGTGGGATCGAAACTATTTCTTTGTTGTCCCTAAAAACGACTTAACTCCAACCAGTAGTAACAATGAACGATTGTATAGGTATCTAGTTAATGAGCGAGTGGATAAGTCACTGAACGATGAAGGTGCAAAATTTCTTGGCAAATGGGATTTGATTATAGATAGAATGAACATAAAGGATAAATAGAGAGGATGCTATTACTTTTTAGGAGTGATCTTTATGCGAAATGCCCTTTACTTTCCTTTCATTTCTATACCTGAAACACCTTGGCTCATTCAAACCCTTTTATATTGGGATAGGGTAGGAAGTATTGTTCCAAGGGAATTTGCCGACAATCCTGAAAAACTTCAACCTCATATGAGGCAATTGTTAAGCTATGGATTAGTAAATCTTATTAATCCTATGGAATATACATGGAGAATTGAAAGATTTGAAGACGACTTTATTCAATTATTGGATTTAATACCTCACGGAACTAGTAGTACACTTCGACCATTACAATCTGCAAGAAAACTTGGTTTTCAGCAAGTTCATCAAGACAAGCTCAGTAATTCAGTATTGAAGCGATATTATAAAGAGATTCATGCTGAAAAACTATCTACGCTTTTAGAAGAATTAATTGAACGTAAATTAGCAATTAAGGGAGAAGATAACTGGTATTATATTGAAAAGCAAATCGCTGGTTACTTCATGACTTATTTAGCAGTAGGTATTAGTAGTGTAGCTAATTATCAGCCCATTACTGACCGATATGGTGGGTTAAGTGCTTTTGGTGGGGGAACGTTTGGCTTTTATCCTCCTAATCGAAGTAGACTACGTGCAAGGGTATTAGAGGATATACTCCCTGCCCCTACTATGATAGAGGATTTTCGTGAAATCTTAGAATTCAAAGAAAAGTATAATGATGAACTTAAACGATTCAGAAAACGTATTGAGAGATTTTTAGGAAGCATCGAAGAGTTGCCTTTTAGAGAGGCAAACGAGAAGATTGAAGGTTTTATCGAGGATGTTTCTGAGGAGAAAGATGAATTAGCGCGCAGGATGGGAGAAAACGGACTGCCTAAAGTTACATTTGAGACTATCTGTACAGTCGGTAGTATCGGGTCTTCAATAGCTGATGGGGTCATGAATAGTAACCCTTATAGTCTTGCTTCTGGTGCATTTGGAGTAGCTCAGTTTTGGGAAAAGTTAAAAAATCAGTTTCGTAATAATAGGTCGCACTCAATGGCTTATGCTGTTTATGCACAGAGAAAGTCATATAGGCTTCCTAATTAAAAGAGTGGAGTAATCCATCTCTTTTTTGTTATAAAGTCATTCTTGTATTTTTGAAATTTATACATGAGCGAAAGCATTTTGGTTACGAAGCGCAGGTTTCTCCCAATTGTTTCCGCATTATTGATCAAATAATAACAGTGACTCATCCTAATCAATAAAGGAGAGCGATTAAATATCGCTCTCCTTACTTTTTTAGACTAAATTATTTTTTTCTTACGGCCTGTGCGGGTGTTAAATGACTTAAAGTCATCCCCTGCCATGATCCCGCAGTTGTGTGGGAAGAAGCCTGTGTAACATGGGGAGAACTTGAAAAATTTATTAGTATAATAACTACGTCTTTACTTGGTCATATTTGGAGTATAAAAGAGGGGAGTACATTGGTGTCAGAAGTAGACCAAAATCTAATAAGTTTCTCTTTGCTTTTGTTAGGGAATCAATCCTTTCTAGAAAGTTGTACCCAGTATCTAAGCTACCAGCAATGTATCTAGCGTCGCTGGTCTGTTTGGGAAATCCAGGAGGTATTATAAGCTTAATATTGAAGATATGAAAAGGATATCAGAACCGTTCAGAAGTCCACGAAAACGATTGCTATTAGTAGTAAATGTTAACACGAAGAACAAAGGAGAAGCGCATGGGAATACTCAAGTCAGACGGATTAAATGAAAGCGAGCGACTGCTGAATGTCTTATGCCATAAATCATTTCTTTCATTGTGGACATACTCTAATTTATTTCGTGACCAGGGAAAGAAAAATAATAGTTCTGATGGTAAGGAAGTATGCGATGCAATTGCTGTTTTTGGTGAGCATATAATTATATTCTCAGATAAATCGTGTGCCTTTCCTAATACGGGTTCTTTGGAGGTCGATTGGGGTCGATGGTATAGGAGTGCTATCAAGAAATCGGTAGATCAACTGCTAGGGGCTAAGAGATGGATCAAACAGTATCCGAGCCGTTTGTTCATCGACCGAAGTTGCTCGGAGCCGTTCCCAATCCAATTGCCGCCCTCTGATCGCATGAAATTTCATTTAATTGCAGTCGCTAGGGGGGCTGGTGTACGTTGCCGACAGCATTATGGCGGTAGTGGAAGCTTGATGTTAGTTTCCTCATGGATGGAGCAGTTAATGCTGGACAAAGGTGAGAATCTTTCGCCATTTTCCGTTGGAGCGCTCGCACATTTTGGTGAATATGTACATGTACTTGATGACGTTACTACTGAAATAGTGCTTAATACTCTGGACACGGCTCCAGATCTAATACGGTATTTAACAGAAAAAGAACGGTTCGTTACTTCGCGTCGCTTTCAAAGCGCAGCCGGAGAAGAGGAGTTGCTAGCCTTCTATATGCAGTCATGGAATGAACAGGGTGACTTTACGTTCGTTATTCCATCATACCAACCTCCGCAAGCGGAACCAGGATTAGTGCTTGCGGAGGGGTTGTGGGTTGAACTTACTTCTAGCCCTGATTGGTATGCGATGCAAGAATGGCGAAGGCCAAGTTGCTCTTGGGATAAGTTAATAGATACATTTGCATTCCATACATTAGATGGCTCCCTGTACGAAGTGGAGGACTCAAGCCCTAAGTACCAAGAGACGTTACTAAGATTTCTTTCAGCGGAACATCGGAATCGGAGGCAAACTTTGTCTCTTGCTTTGTTAGGTCAGTTAGTACGAGCACCAAAAGATGAAAACGTATATTGTAGCGCTCGCGTCGTTGTGTCAAGGACGCCGGCCGAACCAAGCTATGTATTCCTTGTTGTTGGGTTAGAGGAGGGAGAAACCCCGCTAGACTATAGAAAACGCAGACGGTCGATGCTTTCTAAGTATTGCGTGGTTACGAAACACCTCTATCCCAATAGTGAACACATAATTGGTATAGGAATAGAACCTAAAGATATCGAGCAACGGTCTGAAGATATGATTTATCTTGACGCCACAGAATGGACATCTGAAATGGCATCTCATGCCGCCGAGCTTCACATGATAGGAATTCTAAAAAAATTACAACAGAACTCTCAAGATCCAATGCAATACATTCATGCTAGATTACAGCCAGATATTTTGGAGAAGATTGCTATGGAAAATCCTGGGCGTAATGATCCTTGTCCATGTGGCAGCGGAGTAAAGTTTAAAAAGTGTCACGGCGCTATGATGTAGGTCGCTTATGCTAGCCGTATTCTCTCTAAGAAATCCACTATAGTACATCATCCTTTAGGGCTAGTTTGACAACACGAGAGAATGCGGTATTGGGCCTAGAAGCTCTTCGACCGGAGATGAAAAATCCCCTCGGATTTGCCGTGAAACTCACGGAAAATATGATATTTTCACCGCAATAATACGCAAAATAAAAGGGGCGTAATTCAGTAATTACGCTGCTGTGAGCAACTTGGTGCAAGTCTAAGAAGCGCATTCCTAAACCCGGTGGTTCGAGTCCTCCCGGGCGCACCATATGATTGTAAGGCTCCGTAGACATTTGATCTACGGAGCCGCTTGCTTTTCTGGGGGATGATGTCTGTATTGTAGGGACGTTATTGAGATAAGACATTTGGAATATAAAGGATGTCTGTAAACAGATTCCCCAACTTGACCATTTACAACTCTGGTGTTATCATGAAGTTGTAAGTTGATCAAGGAGGTACTCGTATGAAAGTTGCATTGATTGGGTTAGGCACGACTGGGAAAATTGTGTCTGAATATCTTTTTAATAAAAATGTGCTCTCAATGGTTTTATGCCGGGAAAATAGTCATAATGCCGGCATGGATTTAGGTGAGGTTTTACATAGGCCGTATATGGGTATTACGATTGAGACTACAGCAAATCTTGAAGAGAAATTAAATATCTATAAACCAGATATACTAATCGACTTTTCTTCACCTAAATTTCTTAGGGATCATTTGTCCACTCTGGCAAAGTGTAAGGTAAATGTGGTAACCGCTGTTAGTGATTATAGCCAGATGGATATAAAGCGGATAAAGGTTTTAGCTCGAAAAGGGGAAATTGGGGTGGCAATTGCTCCGAACATCACTTTGGGAGTCAATGTCTTGCTTAAAATGGCTCAAATTGCAGCGGGACTACTTTCTGATTATGACTTCCAGGTCATTGATGAAAATCATAAGAATAAAAAAGATAGTCCGTCAGGCACAGCGGAAAAGATAGCTTCGGCCATTAAAAAGGTATTTGAGAAGTCGGGCGAACATAATGATTTAGTCCCGATTCATTCCATCCGGGCAGGCGATATTACGGGACGTCATAAAGTATTAGTTTGTGGGAAGTATGATCAAATCGAAATTACTCATACTGCGTTTTCGCGTACCGCATACGCAGAGGGCGCATATAGAGCTGCTTGCTTCATTTACGGGCGAAAAGGCGTGTATGAGATGAAAGATGTCTATGGTTTGATGGGTAATAGTTATACTGGCGAGCAAATACCACTCAGCTCGAATAAAAAGGGCACTGCTAGTGTCTATGCCTAAACAAGAAGGTGAACGCTGTATGGTTTCAGGTGAAACAGTGTTAGTGCTAGTTACCTGATCTACCAGAGATTTTTTCTAAGACTTCAAGAGGATTGCTCTTGAAGTCTTTTGTTTTGATTTTGCTTACTTGCCGCTTAAGTAGTATGACGGTGGTTCGAGTCCTCCCGAGCGCACCATATATAAATTAAGGATCCGTAAGCAGTTAGCTTACGGATCCTTTTTGCATTACTACCAATGATTAGCACTTACGCATCGCTTGTTCTACATTTACTAAGCCGAAGGCTCCTTTTGGGGACTTACATGTGAAGGATAAATCAATAAATTAAATGCACTAGTATATACCCTACAAAACACCCTGTTGCGACACCTATTAGCCCAGGCATTATAAAGCTGTGGTTTATAATATATTTACCGATTCTGGTAGTGCCAGAACGGTCAAATCCGATGCAGGCAAGATCTGAGGGATATGTCGGTAAAACAAAGTAGCCATAGCAGGCAGGCATAAAGCCCACAATAAGCAATGGATCTACCCCCACACTAAGCGCCATAGGCACAATTACTGTAACTGCAGCTGCCTGGGAATTAATAAGCTTGGAAACCAAAAATAACACAACCGCATACATCCAAGGATATGCCAAGACTACTTCGCTAAGAGTCTTTTTCATAATTGGAAGGTAAGCGCTAAAATAGGTATCTGCCATCCAGGCAACACCATATACCGAGACAATGGCAACCATTCCTGACTTAAATACGGAACCAGAAGCAACATCAGATGCTTTTACATTGCAGAAAAGCATAATTAGCGTCGCAATCGCAAGCATCAATAGTTGAATTGTCGGTGTCATAGAGAGCGGTTTCAAGACTCCTTTAGCATTAGGGAAATGAGGTAAAAGTTGCGGGAAACTGCCAAAGATCGCGATTGCTACGATTCCAAGCAGAAAAATACCAGCCGCTCTGTAGGCGCTTGCAGGCAAAGTTTTGTTTGCCAGATTTTGTCCCTCTATTTCGCCATACACAAATGCTTTTTTCTCAGGGTCAGCAATCATAGCAAGAAATTCTGGATCCTTCTCTAAATCCTTGCCCCGATTCAAACTCCACAATCCAGCGGCAAAAGCACCGCACAATGAGGCGGGAATAGAAATAGAAAGAATTTGCATTACGCCAAAAGGATGTGACGTGGCAGCAAGTATAGCCACTGCAGAAACAACTGCTACTGAAGCTGGGGAGGCACAAACCCCCATCTGCGATGCAACAGAAGCTGAGGCCATCGGGCGCTCCGGACGAATATTTTGCTTAATAGCAATATCATAAATAACTGGGAACATTGCGTACACTACATGACCGGTACCGCACAATACAGTTAAGAACCATGTGGTAATAGGCGCCAAAATTGTAATATACTTTGGATTACTGCGCAAAAACATTTCAGCATATTTAAGCATAACATCCAAGCCTTTAGACGCCTGTAAAAAACCTGAACAGGTAACAACTGCCATAATGGTTAGCATAACATCAACCGGTGGGTTCCCTGGTTTCAAGCCCATTCCAAAAATAAAAATAATTAATCCAATGCCAGACACTGCGGCTAATCCCAAACCGCCCTTCCGGACACCGACTACAAGACATCCCATTAAAACGATAAAACCTAACAAAATTAACATAAGTTCCTCCTTCTTTTACAACAACGTACTTGAAAACTAAGTTTTTCTCAACTGACAACTATTCAATTGTTTGCAACAATCCGTACTAAGGAACGACAGTTTTTATAATAGTAAGAATTGCATATATATTGAAAAACTATCAGCATACATCCGTTTAAGTATAAGCTGCGTTAGATGTATGCATCATAGCTATATTTTTAGCACAAACACATATATAAGCGGTTCGCTCATAGCCGGAAGGCATATATTGCAAATGCCATACCAATAGCGTATGCTGTTTAGCCAGTAGAACGTACAATATGTTTACCATAATAACACGGATGTTTATAAATATCTATAGTCTTGAAAAGTTAAGTTTATCACATAGTGTACGTTCAGATTTTCACAAGAATGCGTACATTCTGTAATCACTATTATAAGTAATCTTCTTGTTTATTTATTAATTTTATTCGTATATTTATTTACAACCAGACAAAAAAATGCAATATGCATTGCATCTCAAACTGCCGACAAAGTATTGACGGCAGTCTTTTTTATACCCAAAACTCTCCAAATATAGTGCAAAATGTAGTAAAAATGAGATAAGCATAGATTCGGTGAGAGGATTATGTTAATGAAGAAGAATAGAGCGATAGCAGACCAAGTTATCCAATATACACACGGAACAAGGCGTCTTTTACCCGGCAATCAAAGATTTATACGATGGCCTTATTATTAGTCATAGACTTGGAACAGAATAAAGCATCAATCTTGTAACCAGGACAATTAAAGATGCGCTACAAAAAGATAAGGCCGCCGATGGACTAGTACTCCACAGCGACCAAGGCTTCCAATACATCTCTCACACGTATTTTCGCCTGACCCAAGAGTATATCAATGTCAAGACGAGGCAATTGCTTAGATAACGCCTGTATGGAGAACTTCTGCGGCATGCTGAAGACTGAATGGATACAGCGACGTAAGTTCACTACCATCGACGAAGCCCGAGAAGCGATTGAACAGTATATTCATTACTACGACTACGAGCGTTGCCATCTAAAAACAAAACTGACACCGCATGAGAAACGGTGCCAGTGTGCGTAGTCTTGATTAATTCTACGCATAGGGTTTCTAATTCGTCTCCTTAGCCAGGATTCACTTCACCGGTGGGCGGTTTTTCTATATCGTAACCGTTTTCTTTCATTCAGCATATTATGAATTATATCTAGCTAGGAGGTGTGTTTTATGGGCCGTGGCTTTGGCGGATGCGGATTTGGCGGAAGTGGAAGTGCGATTATCATCATCATTATCATCATACTTCTGCTTTTCAGCTTTGATGACTTCGATTCTTGTTCAATCTGATAATTTTATGTCACTGGGAAAATCGAAACTGCCCCATTCTTGATTATTTTCAAGTGCCTCCTTCAATAAAATGCCCTAACACCAGGGGCATTTTATTTTTGTAACAGTGTGCCCTTTTTTTCATTGCACATGCAGGTGCATATACTGTCTGGCGAGAATTCATATAGTGTTTGCGGACGGTATGCAGAATGTATATGCAATTGCATAGGGAGGATTAGACATTGGGTGATTTAAGCATAGATCAAGTAGCTCAATTACTAGGTGTTTCTAAAGATACTATACGCAGGAGAATAAAATCTGGAGAATACCAAGCGGAAAAGGTAGTAGGAGCTTACGGCGAAGAGTGGCGGCTACCAGAATTTCAGTTTAATAAAGCAATAGAGATAAAAGAAGCTGTGCCTATGGCTGGGGAAGTTATTGTGCCTATGGCTAGGCAAGTTACTGTTGCAGAGCTTGAACAGGCGATGCAAAGGCTTATGCAAAATGCTGCAAACAAAGCGATGAGCCGAGCTTTGCAAGAACAGACGACAAAGATTAAAGAAGAGTTGCAAGAAACAAAAGCAGAACTTAAAGAAGAGTTGCGAGAGGCTAAAGAAACTATAGATATTCTTACAGAACGAATAGATACTCAAGGCCTAGCTTTAAATAATCACTTTCAATTAGTGGACGAGCGTTTAAGGGCAATAGCAGAAAAAAACAAAAAGAAATCACTTTGGGCGAGAATCTTTAGCTAAGAGTGAAGTAGCATAAGTCGGGAGCGTATTTTTTCGGTGTAAATGGATTTCCCGAAGTAAACTGCGCCTCACGTTGCCCGCCTATGACGCAGGGTCGCCCCATACTTACTGAGACTATTGTAAAGTTTTATTCAGGGGCTGATAGTCGATAGCAGCGGGATTGAAATTTTGATTTATACCGTGTTCGCACATATTAACCCCAATAGGATGCAAAACACCATGTTGAATTACGGATACCTTTCTTGTTTCCTCGGAAACAGCGAGGATAATAGCGTCGGTACGGTTGCTTAGCCCAAGCGCGGCACGGTGACGGGTTCCAAGTCTTTTTCCCTCCTTAGTATATTTCTCAATGGATAGGGGGAGTACACAGCCTGCAGATACTATTTTTCCATCTCTAATGATTACCGCGCCATCGTGCAAAGGATTTCCCGGATAGAAGATAGACTCCAAAAGTAATGCCGATGCTTCTGCACCGATAAAAGTGCCGGTAGTGTTACAGGCGATGATGAATTGTTCCAAACTGTCAGTCTGTTCTATGGCTATCAAAGCTCCATGTCCTTTTTCTGACAGGGTTGTGACGGCATTGGTTATTTCCTCCATTCCTGTTACCGTGGATAAAAAGGACGTTTGGAAGTGATAGAGGGAGGCCAATTCATTTAACTCTAGGGAGAGATCTTTAATAGTTTTGATCTCACATAATAGACATCCTTCTTTATGATCCAGCGCATCAACGATGATTTTAGTCTTTATTGATATTTCCTCTAGCTTATCTCGAAGATGCTTTTTCTTCTCGTCATCTAATTGGCATAATGTCACGGATAAACTCCCCCTTATAAGTAACTACGAGTTAATTAAGGTTTAAATGATATAGAATCTTGTAGAAATATACTGAGAGGATGACTACTCCTATCATGATATTATTACCTCTCTAGCGGCATATTATAAACTGTCTAGGTGATTAGGTGATATAGAACAAGTTTACTGTTCTAGGTAGTTTCCTAAACCGCGTGCAGTGGTTCGAGTCCTCCCGGGCCACCATATAGAAATTAAGGCTTCAAGAGTATTTAGCTCTTGAAGCCTTTTGCATTCTAGGGACGATTTTACTTATTTTGTCGCTTGCGTAGTCCGACGAGCGCGAATCCCATAGGGGAAGGGGTAAATAATCATGTACCGCACGATTAAAGTTAAAATACAGCTGTTATCCGTGTTACCATAGCATCAAATTATACTGCGCAATAAGTGATATAAGAGCTACCGCTATCCAGCACGATAGTCCGAGAAGTATGGGGTTAATACCATTGCTGATTAGATCGTTTAGATGTGTATTTAGACCTATGGCAGTCATGGCCATGATGATAAAAAACTTTCCAATCTGGGCAAGCATTTTGCCAATAGAAGGTGCAATAAATCCTGTTGTGCTTATAACAGAAGCCGCAAGAAAGCCTAAAACAAACCATGGGAATATTTTTAAGAAGCTAAAACTATTGTTGCTGCCGTTTTTTCTTGCTGTAAAAATAGCAAGTGCTAATGTGATTGGTACAATCATCAGTGTACGGGTTAATTTTACTATTGTAGCGAAATTACCTGCTTCGTGGCTGTAAGAATATCCTGCAGCAACAACAGAAGAAGTGTCATTAATTGCAGTTCCTGCCCACATCCCAAACCCAATATCACTCATGCCGAGAAGGTGACCTGCGAAGGGGAAAACAAATACTGCGGCTATATTAAATAAAAATATTGTTGATATCGAATAGGCAACATCTTTATCGGTGGCAGATATAACAGGGGCCGTTGCGGCTATTGCCGAGCCGCCGCATATTGCAGTGCCTACGCCGATTAAGATACTTGTATTTCCTGCAAGCTTTAAATAATGCCCGACAATCCCTGCGGTAATAAATGCGGCACTTAATGTAAAAACCATGATATACAGAGACTGGCCGCCTACTTCAAAGATATTAAACAGATTCATTTCAAATCCAAGTAGTATGATAGAAGCTTTCAGTATTGTTTTTGATGTGAATGTAATACCCTTCTCGAAATTGGAGGGTCTTTTCCAAAATGCGATAATCATGCCTAATACTATTCCAAATACCGGGCCGCCTATTAATGGAGCTAATCTTCCCAAAAACCAGGCCAAAATGGCTATAGCACCAGCTAGACAAACTCCTGGTGCTATTCTGTTAGAGTTACTGGTTATTGTCACGCAGACTCCTCCTCTTTCTACTGTGATAATAACATTTGAAAATCGACATGTAAAATACTATAATACTATTAAAATGATAGGCATTTACCTATAGCGAAAAAAGAGGGTTACTATGACATTGCGACATTTGAATGTTTTTTTGTGTGTATCTGATGAAGGAAATATGACAGCAGCGGCTGATAAACTTCACATAGCACAACCATCAGTGAGCCAGACAATCGCGGAGCTTGAGAAGTATTACAATGTAAAATTGTTTGAAAGGCTTGGACGGAAGCTATTTCTTACTATTGCTGGTCAAAAGTTGATGACTTATGCACGGCACATCGTAAATCTAAGTAGAGAAGTGGAAGATGTGATGCGTGAGCACGAACATAATGGAGTCATAAGGCTAGGTGCGAGTGTTACTGTCGGAACTTGCATTTTGAGTGATATCATCGGTGAATTTGTTAAATGCAATTCTAATGTCAAAATTATTTCATCTGTTAACAATACAAAAATAATCGAAGGAATGTTGCTGTTGGATAAGGTGGATATAGGATTGGTTGAAGGTAAGATTCATTCCCCAGGGATATTGTGTGAGCCGTTTATGGATGATGAGCTTGTATTCGTGAGTGGTGTCTCTCATCCCTTAGCCCAAAAAGGTAGTGTCAAGCTATCAGAAATTGATAATATGGAATTTATTGTGAGAGAGGAGGGGAGTGGTACTCGTGAACTTTTTGAGTCAGTGATGAATAGCAAAGGAATCCCTTGGCAGATATATGGAGTTTATAATAATGCTGAGACAATTAAGAATACTGTGGCTGCTGGGCTTGCAATTTCAGTAATGTCAAGGATGGCAGTTCAAAAGGAAGTAAAAAATCGTGAATTAGCTATCGTAGATGTAGATGGGCTTTATTTTAAGAGGCAGTTTAGCATTGTTTATCATAAAAACAAGTATATCTCGCCTCTTTTACATAATTTTATTCAATTATGTATGGGCCATAAGAACATAGAGAATGGCAGAAGTTACTCTTAACGAATTAACGGATTGGCTGAGTTCTCCTGGCAAAAACAAGCTAAGTAATCTAATCTGCGTGCCGGTGGTTCGAGGCCTCCCGGGCGCCCCATATGTGAATTAGGCTCCGTAGACATTTAGTCTATGGAGCCTGTTGCTTTGACCGTATTATCTATGAATTTTCTGGTTTGTTCCTAATAGAATAGTATTCTTCCTAGAGCCGCGTAGCTCGATACTGATAATTGACATTCCACTTGACATCATAATAGTTGAAGTAAGCCCTACTTACGTTGGTAATGCGGAATGTCCAACGGACAGAATCGCCGGGGTATAACGTAACATTTAAATCGTTGAATGTCGCTGCTGCCTGCAACCACCATCGGGTATTGTGCTGACGAAAATAAACTTTTAATTCTTGCCAATTGATCCAAGTAATTGTCTGGGTGCCGTTGTTATAGAAGTAGCCTTCAATAATCAATCTTCCGTGGCTGTCGTAATAGACCTGTTCTGTTTGCCAATGAAGGCTGGGAGCGGCCAGCGCAGTAGATGCAAATCCGGCTAGTAGCCCACACAACAGGAGAAAGCAGATCAGCAAGCGAACCCTGATGCTATTCACACTATTCATCTCCAAATTATAAATTACTGTATAGTATTGAATCGTGTGGCACCTGGTGACTCGATGTTAGCTCTTTATTACTTGAATTTATTTGCCTGTTTTGGCAGGAATAGATGATCAATGAAAGAAAATGATATAAAGTAGGCCGGATTCAACCACTATATTCCACGGTATCCATGATCCGGCAGTTCCCTGGAAAAGGCTAAAATGACGCATCCGAGTATTGGCTACATGTGATATTCCATACTTGCAATTATGGACAGCGCTATTCGCGTATACATAACCTTCGTCATAGTGGTTAAACTTCTAACACCGCGTCAGCATCCAGGCTAATTTTCCTATGTATTTATGCGCCGACAAGCAAGCCTGTAAGGGCCTTCCTCTCTTAGGACGGGATTGGTCGCTTGAATATATAGCCAAATGAAAGGAGTGTGACTGTATGTGGTTTTCAAAATCACAGGAAGAAGCTCTGAACGAACTAAATGTCAACCCAGCTACGGGACTGACTACGACAGAAGCGAAAGCTAGACTTGAGAAGTATGGAGCAAATAAGCTAAAGGGTAAACCGAAAAAAAGCTTAATTTCGTTATTCTTTGAGCAACTTCAGGATATGTTAATCTATGTTCTGCTAGGCGCAGCAGTTATTACTGTTGCCATTGGCGAATATGTAGACGCAGTTATTATCCTTTTGGTAGTTGTTTTGAACGCAGTTATCGGTGTCGTTCAAGAGTACAAAGCGGAAAAGGCAATAGAAGCACTTCAGGCAATGACTACTCCAAGATCACTGGTAAGACGTGATGGAGAAGTAAAGGAAATCAATTCAGAAGAGATTGTCCTTGGCGATATTATCGTCCTTGACGCCGGCAGATTTGTACCTGCTGATCTTAGGCTGATAGAAAGTGCCAATCTTCAAATAGAGGAATCAGCGCTTACGGGAGAATCTGTCCCTTCTGAGAAGAATGCAGATGATTTACACGAAGACCCTAAGACTCCTATTGGCGATAAATCAAATATGGCATTTATGTCAACACTAGCTACTTATGGCAGAGGTGAAGGTGCTGTTATAGCAACCGCGATGGACACTGAAATTGGCAAGATTGCTACGATATTGGATGAAGATATTGAGGAAATGACTCCACTACAAAAGAGGCTGGATGAGCTAGGAAAGACATTAGGATTCATCGCTATTGGAATATGTGTGCTAATATTTATCATTGCCCTATTCCAAAAGAGAGATTTATTTGAGATGTTCTTAACAGCAATAAGCTTAGCTGTTGCTGCTATTCCGGAAGGACTGCCGGCTATAGTTGCTATCGTTCTTGCACTAGGCGTTACTAGAATGTCCAAGATAAACGCGATAGTTAAAAAGCTTCCGGCCGTTGAAACACTTGGTTCTGTAAGCATAATTTGTTCGGATAAAACAGGAACACTTACTCAGAACAAGATGACGGTTGTAAAATTTTATACTTTCGATAACCTCAAGGATGTCCAGGCGGAAGCAATGGGACAGACTGCAGAACAAGACGAAAAGGAACTAATGAAATCCTTTGTTCTATGTTCAGATGCAACCTATGAAAATGGACAAAGCACAGGTGACCCCACGGAGGTTGCTTTAGTTGTACTTGGTGATAAATATAACCTAGCCAGAAGAACGCTGCATTCAGAGTATAAACGTGTTGGCGAAAGGCCATTTGATTCAGATAGAAAGCTAATGTCTACTCTCAATAAGGAAGAAAATGCATATAGGGTTCATACCAAAGGTGCGATCGATAATATTCTAACGATATCAAAAAACGCCTTAGTTAATGGTCAAGTTATTCCATTAACTGAAGAGATGAAAGCAAATTACTTAAAGATTGCTGAAGAAATGTCAGATAATGCATTGAGAGTTCTTGGTGCGGCATTTAAAGATACTGTTAGTATCATCGACCCGGAAGCAATGGAAAAAGACTTAACCGTCATTGGGATAGTTGGTATGATAGATCCTCCTAGACTTGAGGTTAAGGATTCAATAGTTGAAGCTAAGAGCGCTGGTATTACTCCGATAATGATAACTGGAGATCACAAAAATACAGCAGTTGCCATTGCCAAGGAACTTGGAATTGCAGCTTCTATACAACAGAGTATTACTGGCGCTGAAATCGATGAATTATCTGATGAAGAATTCTCAAGAAGAATAAAGGATTATCGAGTATTCGCCAGAGTATCACCAGAGCATAAGGTCAAAATAGTTCAAGCGTTTCAGTCACATGGGAATATAGTTTCTATGACTGGTGACGGCGTTAATGACGCTCCTTCACTAAAGAAGGCAGATATAGGCGTTGCGATGGGTATCACAGGTACTGACGTTTCTAAGGGTGCTAGTGATATGATACTTACAGATGATAACTTTTCCACGATAGTTCATGCGATAGAAGAAGGAAGAAATATATACAATAACATTAAGAAATCAGTCATATTCCTTCTTTCATGCAACCTAGGCGAGGTTGTTGCCATCTTTATATCCGTATTATTCTTCTGGCCAGTACCTCTTCTAGCAACTCAGTTACTTTGGATTAACTTAATTACTGATACATTGCCGGCTATTGCTCTTGGTGTGGATCCTGGTGATAAAGATGTTATGAAGAAAAAACCCAGAGATCCCAAAGAAAGCTTCTTTGCAAATGGTGCCGGCGTTAGAGCTATACTTGGCGGAACTCTAATTGGGGCTCTTACGCTAGCTGCCTTCTACTTTGGATTGCGTGAATACGGCTATAGCTTCGGGTCAAAGACTATACCAGAAGAGGTATTAACCTATGCTAGAACGATGGCATTTGTAGTTCTTGCTGGTTCACAGTTATTCTACTCATTAGCGATGAGAAATCCTACTAAGTCAATTTTACAAGTTGGATTATTCTCTAATATGTACCTAATCGGTGCGATAGTAGTCGGGTTTATTTTACAACTTGTAGTTATATCAGTGCCGTTTCTTGCAAGTGCATTTAAGGTTCAAATGCTTTCAGCAGGAGACTGGGGGCTAGTAATACTGTTTAGCCTAATTCCATTAGCACTAAAGGAAATCGCTAAGTTATTTATGAGTGAAAGGGAAAATTGAGCTAGGTAGAAAAATACGACTAGGATTCAGGTGAAGTTTTAACTCCATCTAAATCCTAGTCGTACTTATCTGACGCCCAAACGAAGATAAGTAGGTTGGGGGAACGAGTATGGATGATGACAACGAGAAGGAGAAAAAAGTTTTAGGGCTTGAATGAAAACCGGGGTCGGAGGATGAGTCCGCACTTCTTATCTGTGCTTTTCTAGGGCAATTTTGGGGCTGCTTCCATGTCGGGGAAGCTGATCAAACTTGATACCCGAATATCTTGTGATACGCTGCCAACCATGAATAAAGAGAGCTGTCTTCTCTCCATCGGGGTTCAAGTCTTCTACGAAAATCTTGACCCCTTTTCCTACTTCAATGTAGGACATTTCATGTCATCTCACGTTACTTTGTTAAATATACCACTAATATGGTATGTGTTTTAACATAAAAAGGTGACGGTGCCTTCCTGAATTAGCTGCTAAGGTCATCATCGAGAATAGTTGCTTCGAAAAAATTAATTGATTTTCGTAACTTATTTGCAATGTCGCGGCTGATCTCGCCGCTTTCAAAAAGAGCTTGAACTTCATTTCGCTCCAATTGAACGGCCTTTAGCTGTAGTTCCTTTTTTTGTTTAGTAAACAATGCTCTTTTTTGCGGATGCTGCGCCTTTGTACTCAATCGTTCAATGGACTTATGATAACTGACAATAAGGTCTAGCGAAGCTTGTCGCGTTTCCTCGCTCATGTGTTCTCTAATGGCCGCAATCGCAGCTTTAGATAATTCTATTTTTGCGAGCAGGTATTCTTCCGATTTTATTGTTTCTTGGTTAGACGAAAGCCATCTAGAGATAGCTCGTTTTACTAAAGCAATGAAATGAAATAATTGAAATTGTAGTTTATTTGACAAAGCTACTTCCACTGCATTGATGTGTTCTTGAAGGTGGTATGCTGTATCTTGAGAGATCTGCCCGGTTTGCAGTAAATGTTCTGTCTCTATTTGCTCGGCCTGAAGTCCGATCATGCGAATAGCCATTTCCTGTCCGAAGGGTTGTCCTATCGAATAGTTGTTTTCATTTTTTAGAGGCAGTTGCCTGAATTCATAGTAACGAGAAATGACAGACAAAGTTGCTGCCTTGTTTTCATAATTCATTTCTTCTTTTAATGCTTGAATCACGCCCCTCATAATTTTCTTGCGGGCTATATATTCTGCCGCTACTTGATTTGAAACGATAGAGTTTACGCCAATTTTAGCTAGGATCGGCAACATAATACTGGCTGAAACCAGGGTAAAAAGAATAACGCCAGCCGCCAGAAAGATAATTAATGCACGCTCAGGAAAGGGACTTCCGTCCTGTAAGACATAGGGAATGGAAAATGCACCGGCTAGTGTAACAGCGCCCCGGACACCGGATAGAGAAATTAAGAGAACAGAGCGCATGCGTGAGATATGCAGATCTGTCTTCTCCAACATCCACTTATCATTCCAAAATAAATAATTCCAGACAAATCGAAGTAGTATCAAGGCTAGAGAAATGACAATGCTGTAGAAAATAACCTGGGTATTGCTAATTGCAATATCATGGAAGATTACTCTTGTCACATCTGGGATCTGTAACCCGAGAATCAAAAACACAACTCCGTTTAAAATAAATAGAATGACAGACCAGGTACTTACTGAAACTATTTGCAATTTTGCCATCCTTGATTCTGAGTTATCACGTTCAATTGCATGAATGATACCGCCTGCGACAACAGCTAAGATACCTGATACTCCGACTTCTTCCGCAAACAGATAAATGACAAAAGGAGTTAGAATCTGGATCAACATATGCATTGTTGCGTCTTCCATTCCTAAACGGCGAATGAATAGACGCAAGCGTATAATAACAAATGAAAGTAATATCCCGCTAACAAGTCCGCCAATAGAAATGAGGAAAAAACTAGTTGTTGCTTGCGCCAATGAAAAAAAACCGGTAACGGCTGCCGCAACGGCAAATTTAAAAGCGACCAGACCGGAAGCGTCATTCATCAAGGCTTCTCCCTCAAGAAGATGCATTATTCCCTTGGGTAGAGCGCTTCGTCCCGCTAAAGCTCCAACGGCAACAGCGTCTGTCGGTGATAGAATGGCCGCTAATGCAAAAGCTGCTGGCAAGGGAATCGATGGAATCATCCAATGAATAACATATCCCATAACAAATACTGTAACAAATACTAATCCCAACGCTAGCCAAAGAATCGGCAACCGTAAATTCCATAGCGCTTCTCTTGGCATACGTGTTCCATCATTAAATAAAAGGGGAGCAATAAATAATACGAAAAATAACTCGGGATTTAACGGCAAATGTATACCAGAGGGAAGATAGGCAACAATGACGCCTAATCCAATTTGAATCAATGGTACGGGAACAAAGGGAATAAACCGGTTTAAAATATTGGATAGAGCGATCAAGCATAGCAGAAGCAGTATAACAAGGAACAATTCCATATGTGGTGTTTTACCTCCCGACATTTTAGGCTACTTGAGTGATAAGATTGCTAAACAGGCCTTTCGTAGTTGTAGGTTGTGCATTTACGGCGGTGATATCCCCGTTATGTTCTCGATGGTTACTTCACCGCTACAGGTTCTGGCATTACGATTTTACAGAAGACTTGATGATCTGCAATCCATTTGGCGCTAGGAGTGCAAGACCGGGATTTATCAACTCGGTAAAAACGGTTAAAGATTTGCTTTGATCTTCTGTTGGTATTCCGATGTCGGTGTCCTCAATCGTGATGCCTAAATAATTATTGCTTTTCATGAGTTAATCGTAATTCTAACCTGATTTTAATCTATATCTAATAAAAATATAAAATTCACCTGATATCCTATTGCAAAGAGTAAGCAATCAAATTGCATGTGGAAAGGTGATTACAGATGATTAACAATTGTAAGCTGCAAAGCGGCAAGGCGAATTTCGCAGATTTGCAAAGGATGCAGCAGATTAGAAACATAGTACAAATAATATTTTTACTAGTAGTGGTAGCCGGATTATACTCTAGTATCAGGCCAGTACTGATTATTTTGTTACCGTTGGCCTTTGTTGCCGGGAACTATTTCTGCGGCTGGATTTGTCCATTTGGAACGGCTCAGGATATATTCGGGAAGATAGGATCGCTTTTTTGGGAGCGAAAACTTAAAATGCCGCCAAAGTTTCAGCGCTATGCACAATATTCGAGGTACCTGTTGATGGCGGCAGTATTGCTGCTGGGCGCTAAGACACTCACAGATGTAGTTCCGATTAATGCCTATAAATCTTTTATGGCAGTTGCTGGAGGGCGAACCGTTCAAACCGCAGCTCTTCTCGTTGTAGGCGGTTTTTTGGCAGTTGCGCTTTTCTTTGAAAGACCTTTTTGCAACTATGCTTGTTCAGAGGGTATTAAGTTTGGCGTGGCGAGTCTAACGCGGTTTTTTACGATCAAAAGAAATCCAGAGACCTGCGTGAATTGTAAACAGTGCGACAAGGCTTGCCCAATGAATATTCAGGTTTCTGCCGGCCAAAATGTCCGTAACGCACAATGTATCAATTGCTTTAAATGTATTGCCGCTTGTCCAGTAAACAATACGCTGACTTATGGAAAAGCTACTTTGAAACGTTAGATGTCTGAAATATATTGAGGAATTTTTAGCGCAGCCTGTAAACCGCCGCCCTCTTAGGTCGGAGGCCTATAGGCTGTCTTCTTTATGTGAGTCTGGATAGTTCTCATTGGAGTCCGTTGGCGAACTAATAGAAACCAGACCATCAGCTTCAAGGTTAACTTTGTATCGTAATGGCCTCGTATATTCCAGTGAATTCAAACTAAGACTACATACTGTAAGCTTAGTAACCGGATCAACGGAGCAGAAAAAGGGGATTAATAGATGAAAAGCAAAACAATACAAGAATCTACTGTAACAATGTCTATGGTAATGCTTCCTCATCAAGCAAACGTTGCCGGAAATGTTCATGGCGGAGAAATAATGAAGATGATGGATAATGCAGCGTATGTTGCTGCCCATAAACACGCCCGTTCAAGTGTTGTAACAGCCAGGGTAGATGAGCTTATATTCCATCAGCCGATTTATGTCGGAAATTTAGTAACTTGCCACGCCTACTTGACGTTTGTCGGAAAATCTTCTATGGAGGTTTCAGTTGTCGTGTCCGTGGAGGATCTTTATAAGGAGAAATCGTCAAATTGTGCTTTAACAGCATTATTTTCGATGGTAGCCATAAATGCTGGCGGGCATCCAATGCCTGTGCCTTCTTTAGAACTTACAACAGATCATGAAAAGGCGGTATTTGAGGAGGCTAAGCTTAGATACGAAGCGAATCGAAACAAGGAAAGAGTATGTATTTTACCAAGTAACTTAACTTAAGAGGGGTCATGCCCTCGCAGGAGCACCATAAGAAGGTTAAAGAGACTTCAAGAGTCATAGGGCTCTTGAAGTCTCTTGTTTCTTAGCAAAGCGTGGGCATCTTTTCTATTCGCTTAAACGTAGGTTATTCTCCGCATAGGACAGTAAATGTGTGACGGCAGGCGACAGATAGCCATTCGTCCGCCAGACCATTTGAATGACTATTGAACAATGCGGCTTGCGGACACGAATCAGCGAAACCTTCTGCATATCAAGCCTCTAACTATAGTAGCATTTATCTGATTGGCGTAGCGCTGATTCTCGTCGCCGCCGTTCAATATTTTGCTCTAACGCGAGCCGAAGAATTGGTAAAGCCCCAGCCCGAGGCTTCCTTTGCCGATCGCGATTTGTAAGCCGAGATATAAACTAGGAGGCCGGGGGCTGTGTTTTTACACAACCCCCGGCCTCCTAGTTTGTTTTATTCTGGGTTAAACAATAATAATGTGATCACCGGTTTGATCTGATAGAGTGAAAGCGATTTTTCTGTTGATTATTTATAGCGGGTGCGACTTTACTCGTTTGCGGCTCCTCTGTTTCTTTTTCATCAAGGGAAGCCTTAGTAGCGCGCTCTATGATGTAGTCTAGCGTGTCATAACTTTGCGAGATTGCGTAACCGACCGACACCTTAATGGGTATAGTCTCCTCGCCAACGGAAAAGTCAGCTTCAGAAATGAGCGTTTTTAATTTACCTGCCAGAAGCAGGAGCAGACTCTTATTGGTGGTTTCCACAACGGCAATAAAGCTTGCTCCATGCCACCTCCCGATAATGCTGGGAAAACTAATACCGGTGGACAACTTCTTTGCGACCATTTTCAGCAGCCTATCGGCTCTTGAAACGCCATACACCTCATTAATCGCTCGAAAACCAGTAATGTTGATATATAGGATGCTAAACGCTTTCCTCTTTTCAGGCGCTTCCGTCAGCATTGCTTGCAGTCTATTTTCGATATATTGCTTACTGAATAACTCAGAAAGAGAGTCAATATAGGCAGCTTTAGTTAAAGCGCCCACCTTATCCTGCCCGAGCTTTTGACGAGAATTATCGGAGATTAATTCAATGAAGCCCGTAATTTCGCCGTCTTTATCATGGACGGGGAAGGTTCTGATCGTGACAGGAACGAGATGCCCCTCTTTATGGACAATAAACATAAAGTTTTCTTGTAGTTTTCCTTCTTCAATAACTTTTGTGCTTAGGCATTGTTTGTCACAAAGCTGCTCGCCGTTAATATTGGTATGAGATATGACTTGACAGCACTTTTGCATGGCGATTTCATCTAATCGATAGCCGGTGATAGTTTCAGCACCGCTATTCCAATAGAGAATATTCTTGTTTAAATCAGTGAAGTAGACACCTTCATCCAGATAATCAAGTACATTATTTATAAATACTTTAAAATAATCGTACATAGGTTGTGCCTCCTTCATTCGTCATTTAATGATAAATTCTGACACCAATTAGAAAGTTCCTGCTTGGCTGCTGAGGCCTACTGCAGAAGCTGTAAAATCTAATGCAAATCTATTGAAACTGGCTGCTAGGGTGAACGCCAGAGATCCTGCTTGCGGGACGGCAGTCGCAAGATCATCCATATCCCCGAAGTCAGGAGATGGAAGGTGATGTCATTGTCTTGCAGAACATCTCCACCAATAATCAGGCGGCAAAGATGAAGGCGGCAGAGCGCTCGGGGCTTTGTTGTCTCTAATTGACTTTAGATTTTATCTATAAAAGTAATAGATTTTTTCTATTGACTATTTGCTGCTATCGCCATACACTAAATTAGTGAAAAAATAAAGAGTGAGGGATTTAGTTTGAACAAGAAGTTATTTACTGTATTACTATTTATAGTATTCGCCATTTTTGTACTCGCTGGCTGCGGCGGAACCGACGCGAAGAAAGCGGACAAAGCCAAACAAGAGGTGCTTAGAGTTGGGTTGGTTCCCAATCAAGCTCCTGACAAAATAAAAGCGCAATATGAGCCGTTTCGCAAATATTTGTCTGAGAAAATAAATATGCCGGTGGAATTGTTTGTTGCAACTGACTACGCAGGTGTTGTTGAGGCGATGGCCAATGATAAGCTCGATGTTGCGTATTTCGGTGGACTTACATATGTTCAAGCTAAGCAACGCGCAAAAATCCATCCCATCGTAACCGAAATTGACCAAGAAACGAATACCACGAAATACTATAGCTTAATTATCGCGCCGACTGAAAAAGATAGTAAATCAGTGGCAGAGCTTAAAGGTAAGGTATTCGCCTTTGGCGACATTAGCTCTACGTCAGGCTCGCTTTACCCACGGGTCATGTTGGATAAAGCGGGAATTAAGGTGCCGGATGATTTCAAGCATGTGGTGTATAGTGGCGGTCATGATGCCACTGCTCAAGCTGTTCAAAATGCAACAGTAGATGCCGGCGGTATCGAAGGTCGTATCTTAAATCGCCTTATCGCAAAGGGAACTGTGGATAAAGCGAAGATCAGAGTGCTTGAAAAACACTTGGTCGAAGGGTATCCTTGGGTTGTACGGGACAGCTTTGATAAACAGCTTGAAACCAAAATTGTTGACGCCTTCCTCACAATGCAGGACCCTACCGTACTTGAGCTCATGCGGGCGACAGCATTTGCCAAGGTAACGGATGCCAATTACGCTGAAGCCGAACGGGAAGCAAAACGTCTTGGTCTCTTAAACCCGAAAAAATAGGCAAGAAGGCAGGAGAGGTCTCCTGCCTTCTTTTTAAGGGTGATTAGTATGAAATTGGTTGTAGCAAACAATGTATCAAAAATATATTCGAATGGCCAGGGGCTGAAGTCGGCTTCCTTTACGATAAGCGAAGGGGAGTTTGTAGGCGTTGTCGGTCAAAGTGGAGTTGGTAAAACCACTCTTATGCGTTTGCTGTGTGGTGCAATCTTTCCGACAGGCGGCGGCCTTACTCTCTTTGGTATCGATATGAGTACGGTAACTCGGGGAGAACTGCGTAAACTACGCGGGCGAATAGCTACTGTTTATCAGAATCATAACGTTATACCCTGTTTGGATGTCAGACGTAATGTGATTCTTGGTCGCTTAGCGGGCGCCTCATGGTATGAAACAATCCGCCGTATGGCGATGCCTGCGAGGGAAACTGGCGAGATTCGAGAGATATTAGAGAAATTGAATATTGATGATAAGATTAGCGAACGTTGTCAGGAATTATCGGGTGGGCAACAGCAGCGAGTTGCTATAGCCAGAGCACTTTATAGCCAAGCAGATATTTTCCTTGCCGATGAGCCAATTGCTTCTGTCGACCCCACAACCGCCAGCCTGATATTGGTTAACTTTCAATCGCTAAAGCTGCAGGGTAAGACTGTGATAATGAATCTGCACCAACTCGATCATGCGATTAAGTATTGTGATCGTATTTTAATGCTTGAGCAAGGAAGTATCTGCTTTGACGGCCCGCCCGAGAAATTTGTTGAGAGTGCCGGGTATTCGCGGTTGGCCAGTACCGGGAGCAAGGAGGGATTGCCTCAATGACCGGTTGGTTAAATGGGTTGATTGCCATAGGGCTGCTGCTCAGCATCTTTTATAGCGGCTTAGATACGGGGGTATCCTTTGGGACGTTATTAGAGCCTAAAAATGTAAGAGCGGTGCAACGCTTTATTGCCGGCTTGTGGCCGATGGAAACAAGTCCGCCATTTCTATGGCAAATACTGAAGTTACTATGGGAAACAGTAGAGATTTCCCTTGTGTCGACAGCTCTCGCCATTGTATTTGCGTTACCTCTGTCGGTTGTTGCGATCCGGCCGCAGGGGGAAGAGTTTGATGTTCGGCGACTGGGGAAGCTTCAGTGGTCGTTACGGTGGCTAGTTTACTACTTTGTGCGTGCCCTGCTAGGCTTATTGCGGGGCATTCCAGAACTCATGTGGGCGCTCATATTTGTCGTTGCCGTTGGATTAGGTCCATTCCCGGGAATACTAGCGTTGGCTGCCCATAGTACTGGTATTCTCGGCAAACTGTATGGTGAGATGTTCGAAGCGGTGGATTTGCGGTTAGTAGAAACTGCTCGAGTAAGTGGTTGCAACCAGTTTCAAGAATTCCTATTTGTCCGTTTTCCCATGAGCTTATCGATCTTTCTTTCGTATACGCTTTTTCGCTGGGAATGTAACCTTCGTTCTGCTACTGTTCTGGGATTTGTGGGAGCCGGGGGTATCGGTACCCAGTTGATTATCAGTATGAAGCTGTTTATGTACCATGAAGTGTCAACTCTGATTTTCGCTATTCTATTGTTGGTTATAGCCATCGAGCTACTTGGGCAGTTCCTGCGAGTGAGAGTCCTACGTAGTGATACAGGTAAGGGTATTAGGGAAGGCAGATAAAACCTAGTGTCAAAACCTAGTTGCATAATGTGGCATGCGTGTGATAAAATATAATCTGCCGTTTGTATCTATCAATGTCGATGAAAACGATTGGTGTAGACAGATGAATGATGACAGCTACTTCATGGGGCTAGCTCTTGAGCAAGCCGAAAAGGCATATCAGCTAGGCGAAGTGCCAATTGGCGCTATTCTGACGCTTGATGGCGAAGTGATCGCCTCAGCTCACAACATGCGCGAGACTTGGCATGACGCGACGGCGCACGCTGAAATGATTGTTATCCGTCAGGCATGTGAGAAACTTAAACGTTGGCGTTTGACCGGAAGCACGCTTTATGTTACTATAGAACCGTGTCCCATGTGTGCTGGCGGGTTGGTAATGAGCCGGGTTGACCGCTTGGTATACGGCAGTGCTGATTATAAAGCGGGCGCTGTGGAGTCGGTGTTTAATGTGACTCAACATCAAGCACTTAACCATAGTCTGCAAGTAACCGCTGGGGTTCGTGCTGATGAATGCTCGGCGATTATGAAACAGTTTTTTCGTATGCGCCGCAAATCGCAACCAGAGTAAAAATGCATATTTACACTTGGAGGAGTATCGAAGTGGCTATAACGAGCCTGACTCGAAATCAGGTGACGGGCAACCGTCCGTGGGTTCGAATCCCACCTCCTCCGCCAAGAAAAACCCTCTGAAATTATTATAATTTCAGAGGGTTTTTCAATGAAATCCGCCTGCCGGCAGGTGAAATCGCTGAGCGGTGAAATACGGCAAAGCCGTATGAAATGCACTGCTGTGCATAAGAGTTGGCAGGCGGATTTCATTTCACAATTGCGGTTTGAACCGCAATATTTCACCATTTGCGCAGCAAATTATTTCATATCCGCAGGATATTTCATTTCAATCACTTCGCCCACGTCTCATAGAAGAAGGTGGAGGGATTAGTCGTCCATAGTGCCGCTAGTGGCGTTCGTGCTATCATATCCTGAGCTCTCTTAGAGAAATAGCCCTTATCGGTTTATCCGATAAGGGCTATTTTCGCTATGGACTAGGCTTCAGCTTTTGCCAGTCTCTTATACGAGGCCAGGCGTTCGGTAGCGTCTTTAGCAGTCTTGTCAAACAAGGCGTCTGCTTGCTCCGGATATTGCTTCTTGAGGGAAGAGTAGCGTACTTCGCCCATGAGAAATTCTTTGAAGTCGCTAGTCGGCTCTTTCGAATCCAGGCTAAAGGGGTTCTTGCCTTGATCTTTTAGAGTCGGATTGAAGCGATACATTGCCCAGTAGCCAGATTCGACAGCTTTTTTAGCTTCTAACTGGCTATTGCCCATACCGGCTTTTAGGCCGTGGTTGATGCAAGGCGAGTAGGCAATGATGAGGGATGGTCCTGGATATGCTTCTGCTTCGGCAATCGCTTTTAGGGCTTGGTTCTTGTCGGCGCCCATACAAATTTGCGCGACATAGACATAGCCGTAACTCATTGCCATCATGCCGAGATCTTTTTTCTTGGTGCGTTTACCGCTGGCGGCAAATTTGGCGATGGCTGCGGTCGGAGTAGCCTTCGAGGACTGACCGCCAGTATTGGAGTACACTTCAGTGTCAAATACGAAGATATTGACATCTTCGCCTGAGGCGAGAACATGGTCAACACCGCCGTAGCCGATGTCATAAGCCCAGCCGTCGCCGCCAAAAATCCAGTGGGAGCGTTTGACGAACAGGTCTTTTTTCTTGTAAATGGCGGACAATGCAGGGTTAGTAAGGTCTGCGGCTTCTAACAAAGCAACTAGCTTGTCAGCACGTTCACGGGTATTGACACTGTTGTCTTTGTTTGCCAGCCAATCTTCCAAACCGGCTTTTAGCTCGGCGCTAATGTCTAAGCTGCAAGCGGCTTGTATTTCTTCAGCCAGTGAATCACGGAGTTGTTTTACGCCCACAAACATACCAAGACCATATTCGGCATTGTCTTCAAACAATGAGTTTGCCCAGGAAGGACCATGGCCGCGGTGATTGGTGGTATACGGTGTGCTTGGTGCGCTAGCGCCCCAAATCGAGGTGCAACCAGTGGCATTGGCAATCATCATCCGGTCACCGAACAACTGAGTGATCAGCTTGGCATACGGCGTTTCGCCGCAACCGGCGCAAGCACCGGAGAATTCAAGCAACGGTTGTTCAAACTGGCTGCCCTTTACGGTTTGCTTATTCAATGGGTTGGCTTTCGGTGAAACCTGAACTGCATAGTCCCAGTGTGCAGTTCTCTCCAACTGGGTTGCAAGTGGTTTCATAACGAGTGCTTTTTGTTTGGCTGGGCACACTTGAGCACAGTTACCGCAGCCGGCGCAGTCAAGTGGGGAGACGGCGATATGGAAGGAAAGATCTTTAATGCCGACAGCCGGCTTAGTCACAAAGCCTTCAGGCGCGGCTTGCGCTTCGTCAGCATTCAGTAGTGCTGGGCGAATGGAGGCATGGGGGCAGACAAAGGCGCATTGGTTACACTGAATGCAATGCTCTGGCTGCCATTCCGGCACATCGATAGCAATGCCGCGTTTTTCGTAAGCGCTGGTACCACTGGGGAAGGTGCCGTCCTCCATGCCGGTGAAGGCGCTGACCGGCAGTTTATCGCCTTCCTGACGGTTCATCGGAACGAGGATATCAGCAATAAAGCCAGGAACATCAACCGTCGCAGCGGCTTGGTCTAGGGCTTCGCTCCAGGAAGCTGGTACGCTGATTTTGACAGCAGCGGAAACTCCTAAATCAATGGCGGCATTATTCATGGCGACAATCGCTTGGCCTTTATTGCCGTACGATTTCTCCACTGCATCCTTCAGGTATTTACTCGCGTCTGCTGCTGGGATAATCTGTGCTAGTGCGAAAAAGGCTGATTGCATAATCATATTGATCCGGCCGCCCAGACCAATCTCTTGGGCGATCTTTACGGCATCAATGGTGTAGAAGTTGATTTTTTTGTCAGCAATGTATCGCTTCATAGCGGCTGGTAGCTTTTCTTCCAGTTCTTCGCTGCTCCAAACGCAGTTTAGCAGGAAGGTTCCGCCTGTTTTCAAACCGTCGAGAACATTGTATTTGTCGACATAGGACTGGTTGTGGCAAGCGACAAAATCAGCCTTGTTGATCAAATACGGTGCTTTAATCGGTTGATTACCGAAACGTAGATGTGACACGGTGATGCCGCCTGATTTCTTGGAATCATAGGAAAAATAGGCCTGCGCATACATGTCGGTATGATCGCCAATGATTTTGATAGCGCTTTTATTGGCGCCAACCGTGCCGTCAGAGCCTAGTCCCCAGAATTTGCAGGACTTGGTTCCTTTAGGCGTGATGTCGATATCTTGCCCGTCGGCAAGCGATAGTCCGGTGACATCATCAACAATGCCAATCGTAAAGCCATTTTTAGGTTGCTCTAACTTCAGGTTGTCAAAGACAGCAAGAATTTGCGAAGGCAGTACTTCTTTCGAGCCCAAACCATAGCGTCCGCCGACGATGACCGGCCTGACGTCTTTTGTATAGAAGGCGCTCTGTACGTCCAGGTAAAGAGGCTCGCCGATTGCGCCTGGCTCTTTTGTCCGATCGAGAACGGCAATTTTTTTCACTGTCTGAGGAATATATTTGAAGAAGTGCTCCAGCGAGAAGGGGCGATAGAGATGAACCACTAACAGGCCAACTTTTTCTCCCTGCGCGTTCATGTAGCGGACAGTTTCTTCGATAGTGTCACAGACTGAGCCCATGGCAATGATGAGGCGCTCGGCATCTGGCGCGCCATAGTAATTGAACAAGTGGTATTCGCGACCGGTAAGCTTGCTGAGTTCGCCCATATATTCTTCGACCATGTCGGGAATGGCTTGATAGAAGCGGTTGCTAACTTCGCGTTCTTGGAAATAAATGTCCGGGTTTTGCGCTGTCCCACGGACAACAGGGTGATCCGGTGTTAAAGCGTTAGCTCGAAATGCTTCGAGTGCTTCCCGGTCAACAAGCTTGCCCAGCTCCTCATATTCTAATACTTCAATTTTTTGTACTTCGTGGGAAGTTCTAAAACCGTCAAAGAAATTGACAAAAGGTACTCGGCCTTTGATCGCGGATAAGTGAGCGACTGCACTTAAGTCCATAACTTCTTGCACGCTGCTCTCAGCGAGCATGGCAAATCCAGTTTGGCGGACAGCCATGACGTCTTGGTGGTCGCCGAAAATGCTGAGTGAGTTAGCGGCAAGCGCCCTGGCACTGACATGGAATACGCCAGGCAACAGTTCGCCGGCAATTTTGTACATATTGGGAATCATGAGCAACAGACCTTGCGAGGCTGTGTAAGTGCTTGTCAGCGCACCTGCCTGCAACGATCCGTGTACCGCTCCCGCGGCGCCTGCCTCTGACTGCATCTCGACGACCCGTACGGGATTGCCGAAGATGTTTTTCCGGCCTTGAGCAGACCACTCATCCACTCCTTCGGCCATTGGGGACGAAGGAGTGATGGGAAATATGGCAGCAACTTCGGTAAACGCATAGGATATATGCGCCGCAGCCGTATTGCCGTCCATGGTCTTAAGTTTTCTCATGATCGATACCTTCTTTCAAAATAGGATTGTGAATACAGTATACTTATTGATTCTCGATCAATCACAAATTGCCCTTCTTTAAATATAAGCAAATTTGTGAATTTCCTCCTTTTTTACGTATCTGATTGGAGCGGTGCTCCCTGCTTCTCCAAAACCGTCGCAACAGCTTGTCTTATAACGAAGTATGGTCAATTAGTATGTTTGTGGGAAATAATACATTCACCGTTCTATTGACAACGAGCCATTGGCACGGTATAATATTTTTTGTTCTGAGCAAGTAAATTCACTTGTTTGATACGTACGGAGAGATGTCCGAGCGGTTGAAGGAGCACGCCTGGAAAGCGTGTGTACTCAAAAGGTACCGAGGGTTCGAATCCCTCTCTCTCCGCCATATTTTCACAGTTTTTCGTGCCGGGCTACGGTAGGAGTTGGGTCTTGCGCAATGGGAACTCATGAACCCCGCCAGGTCCGGAAGGAAGCAACGGTAAGTGACAACTCTCATGTGCCGCGAGGGTGCCTGATTCTTACCGTAGCCCGACGCGAAAAGCCTAAAGAAGTTATTTAGCAGCCGATTGCAGGCTGCTTTTTTTGCATATACTAGAAAGTTTAAGCTTTTTAAAACGATAAAAGAGAATGTGATTGGCCGGTTAAAGTAACGCGAAGGGCGCTGCGCGCCTGCGGTTAAAGCGGGAACGAAGAAAAATATTATACGCATGTTATGCGCATCGTTCCCCTGCGGAACCCTCGCGCAGGCGCTATGCGCCCACTTTAACCGTTTTTGCGGCTAAAAAACGGTTCTTTCGTTTCTCAAAGATCGTGCGCGCCTTTTTCTTAACTACCCCGTCATTGGCAGGGAAATGACGGTTTTTGTGGAATATATCAGTTCGGGGGTGAACAGCATGTCCTATGTTGCGCTATATCGGCAATGGCGGCCGCAAGACTTTGAAAATTTGATCGGTCAGGATCATATTCGCGCTACTCTGACCAATGCCTTGTCGAGCGGCAAGATTGCACATGCGTATTTGTTTACCGGGCCGAGGGGAACAGGCAAGACCTCTACGGCGAAAATCCTCGCCAAGGCGCTAAATTGTATCCACGGGCCTACACCACAGCCTTGCAACCAGTGTCCTAACTGTGACAAAATTACTGCCGGGATATCAATGGATGTGCTCGAGGTTGATGCTGCATCCAACCGTGGTATTGATGAGATACGTGACTTGCGGGAGACAGTTAAGTTTGCGCCTGTCGATGGTCGTTACAAAGTATATATCATTGATGAAGTGCATATGTTAACCACCGAAGCCTTCAACGCATTGTTAAAAACATTAGAAGAGCCACCCGGTCATGTTGTATTCATTCTCGCGACCACAGAGCCGCACAAAATTCCTGCAACCATCCATTCGCGCTGTCAACGATACGATTTTCGGCGGATTGCTCTTTCGGAAATTGAGGCGCGCCTGGCTGCAGTCGCTAAAGGTAGTGGGCTCAATGTCGAACCGGAAGCACTAAAACTGGTAGCGGCTCACGCTGACGGCGGCATGCGGGATGCGCTCAGCATCCTTGATCAGTGTGCTGCGATTGGCGGCGACCGGGTGACAGTTGATGATGTACGGGGTACATTAGGTCTGGTCGGTCATGAATGGGTTTGGCGCTTAACTGATGCAATAGCGAACCGCAATACTATTGATGCGCTATTAACATTGGATGAATTAATCGGCCTAGGTAGGGATGTCAGACAAATTCTAACCGAACTGGTCCAACATGCTCGCAGCTTGTTGCTCCACCTGGCAGCGCCTGACTTGGCTCTTGAATCCTATACTGGCGACAAGGAGACTCTTAGCAGACAAGGTGAAGCTTTTGGTTATACGCGAGTCTCTGCCTGGATTTCATTGCTGCATGAGGCAATTAATGAAACCAAATGGTCGGCGGATCCACGAATTACGGCAGAAATGGCGCTTTTATCAGCTTGCCGGGAAGCTTCTGATGATATCCAAGCTATGTCTGAGCGGATTAGTCGCCTTGAGCAAGCACTTGCCGCGGGTACATCTATTCGGGTGAGTCAAAGTCCAAGCCTGACTCCAGTCTCCCCAGCCCAAGAAATACCCCAGCCTAAGCCTACCGCGCCAAAAGCGGCCATAAAGCAAACCCCAGTAGCGCCGGCTGCACCGGCTTCAGGCACCGCTCCTGCCAAGGGCGTTTGGGACGCTGTGCTGCGGGAATTGATTAATGGCGGGAAACGGATGGTCCATGCTTGTGTATCGCAGGGGCATCTGGAATCTTTGGATGATAAACTGGCTATTATACGCTTTTCCGTTCCCTTTTCGAAAGAACGCACAGAGAAAGATGATTATCGTGCCATCATTGAACAGGCTCTATTGAAGATAACCGGCCATTCGGTACATATTCAATGTATATTGAACGAAGAAAAGAGCCAAGCGGCTATTGTCGCGTCGACCCAGCCTAAGGCTATTGATGAACCGCCGCCTATCGTTAAGCAAGCGCAGGAGATATTTGGCGGAAAAGTAATAAAACTGGAAAAAGAATAAGGAGGCCTGATTATATGTTTGGCAATATGGGTGGTATGGGCAACATGAATCAAATGATGAAAAAGGTGCAAAAGCTGCAGGCTGAGATGGCTAAGACGCAGGAAGAATTGAAAAAACGCACATTGGAGTCCACCGCAGGCGGTGGCGCTGTCAAGGTTGTTATTAATGGTGAAAAACAGCTGCAGTCGATTAAAATTAACCCGAGTGCAGTGGATCCAGAGGATGTTGAAATGCTAGAGGATCTCGTATTGGCAGCTGTCAATGAAGCAATTAAAAAGGTTGATGACATGACGAACCAGGAGATGGGGAAACTGACCGGCGGTCTGAATCTGCCGCCCGGAATGCTGTAATGCAGCATGTCGCGCCTCTGGTCAAGCTGATTGAGCACTTCCGGCGATTGCCGGGAATTGGGCCGAAATCTGCTGCCAGGTTAGCCTATCATATACTAACTCTCGATTCTCAACAGGCAGAAGCGTTCGCGCAGTCGATTATCGAGGCGAAGACAAAAATCGGCTACTGCTCGCAGTGCTTTGCTCTTACAGATACCGATCCTTGTTACATATGCAAGGGAGAGAATCGCGACCGCTCCCTTATTTGCGTGGTAGAAGAGCCACAGGACGTGGCTGCAATGGAGCGAACCCGCGAATATAAGGGGCTGTATCACGTTCTGCACGGAGCCTTGTCTCCACTCGACGGCGTCGGACCGGATCAGATCAGAATTAAAGAGCTGCTAACCCGCATTCGTTTAGGCTCGGTTACCGAAATTATTCTTGCGACCAATCCTGACGTTGAGGGCGAAGCAACAGCCATGTATTTATCCAAATTGCTGAAACCACTTGGACTAATCGTGACTCGCATTGGTCACGGTCTCCCCATGGGCGGTGAACTGGAATTCGCCGATGAGGTAACACTTTCTAAAGCACTGGAAAATCGCCGAGAAATGGAATAATGTTTTCTTAAAGCGTATAGAAACTTTAGCCGCAGAGTGCACAGAGGGTGCGTAGAGTACACAAAGGGAACGTAGCCCTCTGTGGGATCCTCTGCGTAATCTGCGTACTCTGCGGTTAACGGTATTTCTTATTTTTTTGGTCTAAGTTTATGAACTTCTGTATATGGAAATACTAGCCATATATAGGAGGGATGGACGATGAAGGCCAAGTGGCTTGAACATTTAAATAGCTTGCTGAATCCGGAGAACTGGTTAGCGAATGATACGCTGCCGGTAGTCCATGAAGCAGACTTATCTGAAATTGTAGAAGCAGCCCGTCAAGACTGGCTGATGGCGCAGAGGTATTATGATAATGTCTCTGATCCTGATTTGGTCGATCATGCTGTCTATCAGATACAGGCGGCGGAAAAGAAATACGCCTATTTATTGAAAGAGGCTAGACGACAAGGGATTACTCACTCACCTTTTCCTACGCGTGACGATCGATGAAACGAAAATAAGGGCCATATAGTTGGCCCTTATTATTTTTTTTGGACGAATCGTCATACTTTCTGCCCCTTGTTACATAGAATTTGCATAAGTAACGCTGGTTTTCGCTGACAGAGATGTGTTTTCCAGGTACAATAGTTAGTAAGAAGAATGAATTAAAACTTCAAATCCTATTAGGAGGGGATTATATGCCAATCCTTCCAGATGTCAATGTAATCATCGCTTTCGCTTTTGGTCTGCTTCTGCTGTATATTATCGGCAGAGTTTTGTTGATGCCCATACGATTAGTGTTCAAGCTGATCTACAATGGGTTGATCGGCGGCGTCGTACTATGGCTACTGAATTGGGTGGGAGCCTATTTTGGCTTTACGATCGCAATCAATGCGGTTACCGCTTTGATTGTTGGCTTTCTTGGCCTACCGGGGGTTATCTTGTTAATTATTTTTAAACTATTTATTGCTTGATTCATTTGCTATACTATCGGTGAAGAAGGCGGACTACGTTTATGGGGACAAGGAGGGTGTAAATGTGACAGTGATAGCGCCAATTGTGGAAGCCTATGTTGGCGAATACGCCAGCGGCAAAAGCGAAAATGCAGTTAACCGGGCGATTGCACTGCATCGGACCGGACACGCAGTTACTCTTGTCGACTTGGATACAGTAGAGCCTTGTTATACCATTCGCCCCATCAAGCGTGAGTTAGAGGCCATGGGTCTTGATGTAGTCGCCTGGGAAACCCGCGATACAGTTGGTCTCGGTGAGGCAGGCAGTGTAATCATGGGATCTATGCGCTGGGTGCTCAGACGAAAGGGCAGCATTATTATGGATATTGGCTATGGTGTGCACGGCGCCCGTATCTTTAATCTTATCGAAGGCGCCGACGAAAATCCATACTTAAAAATTATTGCTGTCATTAATATGTCCAGGCCCTTTACCTCAACGGTTGAGAACATTCTCGAATATGTTTCTACCCTGGGAAGAGTTGATGCTCTCTTAAATAATACGCATTTGGCAGAAGAGACTACTGTTGATATTGTGCAAAAAGGGGCCCGGGGAATTGCCGAAGCAGCTCATCAGCTCGGACTGCCTATGATTGCTACCTCTGCAGTTACCGAGATTGCCGAACAGATTGGTGAGTACGATTGCATGGGGAATCCGGTGCGGAAGATTACACGGATTATGCCAAAAACCTTCTGGTAAGCGGGCGGGCTCTTCAAGCACGGGGGCCATCTGCGACGCGCATGGATGCGCTAGTGCCGAACGCGCCAAGGATGGCAATAGCGTTCGGCCGTTGGCACCCACAAGGGGTATGCCGCCAACTCCATTGAACAGGACGTTCAGGTGCCGCGAAGGCCATGGACGGCCGAGAGCGGCGAACGGCGCTAAAGCGCCGAGAGTTGCGCAATGACCCTGCGGGAGTTCGCTTGCCGTACCTGCGAATGTACTGATGCTATCAAGCTTTTGTTCTACAGGTCGCAAGTCAGTCTTATAGGTAACAAAGCCTGCGCTCGCTTCCTCGGGCCGCCTAGTGATGCTATTCAACCAGCTTGCATCAGGCGCATGACTAGTCTCGTAGGTAACAACACCTGGACCCTTCTGAACGCCCTTGGGAACGGGCTCTTCAACGGGTCGTCTGAACGCCAGAGGGAAGGCTTATTAACAAGTCGAGTTTTTTGAGGTAAAACCTCATTATGCCGTTGACATGCCTTTCGAGGCGTGGTACTATATAAAAGTCGCTTAACCATAATGACTTGCTCATAATGGCGGCGATATAAAAAACAAAATATATGTTGACAAACGATTTTTGTTATGTTAACATATATAAGCGTCGCCGGTAACGGCAACGGCGGTTGGAAGCAGCGGAGCTGCTGGCAACCGAAGCTCCTTGAAAACTGAAC
>NZ_LSGP01000005.1 GCF_001611555.1 Anaerosporomusa subterranea | reverse complement strand
GTAAAGTTAGTATGGACGATATCATGGGCAAGATCATGCCGTTCCTGATTGTGGAAAGCATTGTGCTGGTTCTTCTCATGCTATTCCCGGCATTAATCACGGTTCCGTTCCAACTGATGATGGGCGGCAGATAAAGTTATTGCTTCAGGTATCACTGGCCGCTATATGATTTTCGTATAGCGGCCAGACTATATTAGTATTTTTAGTATAGATAATGATTTGCTATAATTCAGAATATACGGGCATTGCTGATCAAAGTTGAATAACCGAGGTGGTTTACACGATGAATGGAACAATAGCGGCGACGAAATGGCCGGAAAGCGTGACCATTTGTGAGGTGGGGCCTCGTGATGGCCTGCAAAACGAAAAGACGCTTTTGACGGTTGATCAGAAGGTTGAATTGATTGAGCGTACTGTCGAGGCGGGTGCTAGAATTATCGAGATTGGTTCTTTCGTACATCCGAAATCAGTGCCGCCCATGGCGGATACTGACGCAGTCGCCAGAAAACTGAAACAGATCGAAGGAGTCGAGTATCGCGCTCTGGTTCTAAATCTGCGTGGTCTAGAAAGGGCGGAAGCCGCTGGGTTACAGAAAGTCAAACTTACCGCATCAGCCAGCCGGGCACACTCTCTGGCAAATATCAACAAAACACCGGAAGAAGTGGTGCGCGGTTTTAGTGAATGCGCCGATTATGCGGCAGCTCATGGACTGGAACTTTCAGGAGCAATTTCAACAGCTTTTGGCTGTCCGTTTGAAGGCCGGGTATCGATTGATCAAGTTTTGGCTGTCATTTCTTGTTTCCGTGAGATTGGGGTTCATGAATTGTCTCTATCGGATACCACCGGTATGGCCAATCCGCAGCAGGTGTATGAGTATGGCATGAGAGTTAAGACAGAATTCCCTGATGTGACTTGGGTGCTTCACTTCCATAATACCAGAGGCATGGGGTTGGCGAATGTGGTCGCAGGGATGATGGCAGGGATTGATCGTTATGACGCGAGCTTTGCTGGTCTAGGTGGTTGTCCTTTCGCTCCAGGCGCTACAGGCAATATCGCCACTGAAGATCTCATTCATATGTGCCAGGAAATGGGCGTGGCCACCGGCTATGATCTCGATAAGATGCTGGCCATAGGACGATCTATTCAACAGATGGTTAGCCATGAAACAGCTAGTTTTGTTTTGAAAGCTGGCAAGAATAGCGATTTGGTTAAAACAACTTGCGACAAATAGAAGGGGGATTAGAATGAGAGACTTAGTAGCAAATCAACTGATCAAGTACCTTGAGAGACGTGGTGTCAAACACATCTTCGGACTTTGCGGACATACCAACATTGCTGTGCTGGCTGCCCTCTCCAAAAGCGAAAAGATCCGTTTTATCAACACCCGACATGAGCAAATCGCCTCTCACGCTGCTGATGGTTATGCCCGTGTCACCAAAAAGGCAGCAGTAGTTCTCAGTCACTTAGGACCAGGACTGACTAACGCCGCAACTGGCGTTGCCAACGCCGCGCTTGACTCTATCCCTATGGTCGTCATTGCTGGCGACGTCCCCAGCCACTACTTTGGCAAGCACCCGCATCAGGAAGTTAACCTGCATGCCGATGGGTCTCAATGGGAAATCTACCGCCCGTTTGTCAAGCGCGCCTGGCGCGTTGATCGTCCTGACCTGATGCCGGAGATTTTAGAAAAGGCGTTTGCCTTGGCTGAATCCGGCCGCCCTGGCCCTGTCTTGGTTGACGTTCCGATGGATATCTTCTCTAAAGAAGTGGACGTTGAGTTGTTCGATCGCCTAGACCTCAACAACAAATTCATTCATAAACCTTCACTTGACGAAGAACTGGCTGCGAAGATTATTAGCACTCTGGCTGCTGCAAAAAATCCCGTCATTCATGTAGGCGGCGGTATTATCCTGGCAGACGCAGCGAAAGAATTGCAAGAATTTGTTGATCACATGGCTATCCCTGTATCCCATTCACTGATGGGCAAAGGCGCTCTGCCTGATGATCATCCCCTCACTCTCGGCATGACCGGCTTTTGGGGAACGAAGTTTATCAATGATTCCTGCAAGAACGCTGATTATATCTTAGGCTTAGGAACCAGCTTCAAAGAGGCGGACTGCAGCTCCTGGTATCCTGAATTCACCTTTAGCTTCCCACCGACAAAACTCATCCATATCGATATCGATCCGAGTGAAATCGGCAGAAACTATCCGACCGAAATCGGCGCAGTCGCTGATTTAAAACAAGCGCTGACTGTTCTGGTGCGTGTAGCCAAGAAACTGTATCCAGTTGCACGTAAAAACGCAGCCATGGAACAAACCATTGCCAATCAACGCAAAGATTTCAAGGCCAACAATGCCAAAATGGAGCAAAGCGACGCCTTCCCGATGATGCCTGAGCGGATTCTGGCTGATGTACGCGCCGTTCTTCCCCGCAATGCCATCATCACCACCGATGTGGGCTGGAACAAAAATGGCGTCGGTCAGCAGTTCCCCATCTACGAACCAGGTTCCATTCTCACTCCTGGCGGCTATGCCACTATGGGCTTTGGTTCACCGGCAGCCCTGGGCGCGAAAGTCGCGGATCCTGATCGCGTTGTCGTTTCGCTAATTGGCGATGGCGGCTTTGGTCAAAACCCGGCTGTACTCGCTACTGCAGCGATTGAAAACATTCCGGCAATTTTCCTGATCATGAACAACCGCGCCTTCGGCACCATTGCCGGCCTCGAAAAAGCGCACTATGACACCACCTTCGGTACGTTGTTTGAAAAAGACGGTGAGTCTTACTCACCTGATTATGCAGCCATTGCCAAAGCTTATGGCGTGGAAGGCGTAAAAATTCAATCAGCCGCTGAATTCAAACCGGCGCTGGAAGCAGCGATCAAAGCTAACAAGCCCTATGTGCTGGATGTATCAATGATCAATAATCCTGTTCCGACTGCTGGGCACTGGAACATCATGGATATTTATTCGCCTGGCAAAAAAGTGCATCACGTTAGCACGAACTAAGGGAGGAAGACATATGGCACCCCAATTTTCTCTAGCCTATCTGACAATCCCGGGCTGTACGCCTCCTGAGCAGACTTACATCGCTGGGCGAGCTGGCTATGATTTCGTTAGTCTGCGCCCGATCTATATGGGACTTCCGGGCGAGCCGAATTTTGCCTTAGCCGAAAACAAAGAAATGTTGCAGCAAACCAAACGAGCGCTGGCTGACACGGGCGTTAAACTGCTTGATATTGAACTGGCGCGTATTTATGACGGTGTTGATCCGAAACGCTATTTGCCAGCCATGGAGGTAGCGGCTGAACTCGGCGGACGCCATGTTCTCAGTAGCATTTGGACCTCTGATCGTAATTTCTATATCGAGAAGTTTGCCGAGGTCTGCGATTTGGCTAAACCGTTCGGCCTGACAGTAGAGCTTGAGTATGTGCCGATTGCCAGCGTCAATAACCTTGCGGGAGCACTCGACGTTCTGAATACGATAAAACGGGATAATGCCGGTCTAATGATTGATATTCATCATTTCCATCGCGCCAGAAATAAGCCGGAGGAACTCGATGCCGTACCGCGTGAATGGTTCCGTTTCGTCCACCTTTGCGATGCACCGGAAGAAATCCCGACTGAAAAAGAAGAAATGACCCGTATCCTGCGTGAAGCCCGTCTATATGTAGGTGAAGAAGGCGGTATCGATGTTACAGGGATTGTGAACCGGATGCCGGAAGTTCCCTATTCGATTGAGCTACCCAATCTCAAACGAATGAAGGAAATGGGTTGTGCCGAGTACGCATTCCGCTGCATTGAAGCGGCTAAGAAATACTTGGCTGCTCACCCACGCGGATAGAACAAGAGTTGGGCGGGCTAACCCGCCAAACACAAATAATTACCAATCACAAGGAGGGTATATACAATGGCAGATGAATTGACATTAGAACAACAGCAAGAGCTGGATACCGCTATTGAACGGGCGCAGAAAGCTCTGGCTATCATCGAAACTTATGATCAGGCGCGTGTAGACCGTCTGTGCCAGACAGTGGCTTGGTCAGTGGCCAATAAAAAAAGATTCCTGCAGCTTGTAGACATGAGCATTAAAGAAAGTGGTCTTGGCGATCCTGTAACCCGTCAACAAAAGCGGTTTAAGATCCGTGGCGTGCTTCGCGATGCGCTCCGGCAAAAGAGTGTTGGCATTATCGAAGAAAACGTGGAAAAAGGTATTGTAAAATATGGCAAGCCTGTTGGAATTATCGCTTCGATCGTTCCGACAACCAACCCTGACTTGACTCCGGCCGGCACGGCTGTCATGGCAGTAAAAGCCCGCGACGTAGTCATCTTCTCGCCGCATCCCCGTTCGAAAAAGACTACATTTGAAACCGTTCGTTTAATGCGGGAAGCACTTGAGAGAGAAGGCGCTCCTGCTGATATTCTCCAATGCTTGACGAAAGTCAGCATTCCGATGACAAAAGCATTAATGGAGAGAGCTAACCTGGTGCTTGCGACTGGTGGTCCAGCTATGGTCAAATCTGCTTACAGCTCAGGAACGCCTGCTTATGGCGTAGGTGCTGGTAACGCGACGATGATTTGGGATGAGACTGCGAACGTGGAAGAAGCTGCCATGAACAGCATGATCAGCAAAACCTCGGACTTCGGTTCTGGCTGTTCTGCTGACGGCAACATCATCATTCATGAAAGCATTTGGGAAAAGTCAATCGAGGCGCTGCAAAAAGTGGGCGCATACTTGGTTAACGATGAGGAAAAAGAAAAAGTTCGCAAAGTCATGTGGGACGAGGAAAACCATCGCCTGTCTGACACCGTCGCCATTTCGCCGCAAAAATTGGCTGAAATCGCCGGCTTCAAAATTCCTGCCGATAGAAAGTTCATCATGGTTCTATCTGACGGTGTAGGCCGTAACCATCCTTTCTCTTATGAAAAATTGACAACTCTGCTGACTGTCCATAAATATCAAGGCGAATTCCAAAATGCGATTGAGATGATGCATCAAATCTATTGGGGATCTGGCAGAGGTCACTCGGTGGGCATCTACTCCTTTGATGATGATCATATTCATCGTTTAGCACTTTCAGCGCCGGTGAGCCGGATCATGGTTCGCCAGCCTCAATCTAAATCTAATTCCGGTACCTTTACCAATGGTATGCCGATGACTTCAAGTATGGGTTGTGGCACCTGGGGCGGCAACATCACTTCGGAAAATATCACTCTCAAACACTACTTAAATACGACTTGGGTAGCTCGTCCGATCCCCGAAGATCGCCCGCCAGATGAAGAACTGTTTGGCGATTTCTACGACCCCGAGTGCGAGAAGTAAACTACTAAAAGAAAGAGATAAGCTTGGGCAAGCCCAAACTTATCTCTTTCGACTATCTGATAGTTTTATTCCTAGAGCTATTCCTCGAACCTTTTTCGTTTCGTAAGCAAAATTTCCTGGAAACCTTCCAAAGGGCGTTTAGAAGGGCCCAGCTGCTAGGTGTCCGGTCATCCCAGCAGCGACGCGTACTCACGGGTACGCTAGCAATGGGGTGACCGGACTAACAACGCAGATGGATCCTTATCAACGCCCGACGAAGGTTTCCAAGAACCTCCGAGCAGCGGTCGACATATACCTATTCTTCATCCAAACCACCGCCGCCGCAGTCTCCAGACCGGGCGCGATAATTTCGCGATAGCGTAAATTAGAGTTTGTAATTTGACGCGCCATCGAAGCGGTGGCTATTGCAATGCCAATATCGGCGTCAGCCCATGCCAGCATGGAACGCGGGTCATCAGCTTTGCATAGAATAGTGGGTTCAAAACCAGCTTCACGACAGCTTTTCGTGATCATTGATACATGGCGGCGATGCGTTAGCAGAGGCTTATTGGCGAGTTCGACTATTGGCATAGGCCCGTCCCCGCCATCCATCCATTTATTGCTCATAGCGGCAACAAGGGGCTCCTTGGGCAAGTGGATTGATTCGAAGATAGCAGAGTCAATCGGCAGCCTAACCAATCCAATTTCAATAACACCGCTATTTAATAGGTCGGTAATGCGTTCTGTCTCGCCTTCCCAAAGTAAAAAATCGATGCCTGGATACTGTTCGTGAAAGCTGCTGATCCAGTCAGGAAGCAGGTTTGAGCCAAGTGAGGCAATAGTTCCCAAAGCCAAAGTCCCTTTTGCGCCTTCGTCAAAAGCCTGGACTTCTTTCACAGTAGTGTTGACTAAATCAAGAATCTGTTCAGCTCGGTGCCGCAAAGCGCGACCTGCTTCTGTAAGGCGGGTACTCCGGCTGCCGCGTTCAACCAACTGAACACCGAGTTCTTCTTCCATAATTTTTAACTGCTGGCTGAGTGGCGGCTGGGCAATATGGAGCCGTTTGGCAGCCCCACTGATTTGTCCTTCTTCTGCGATCGCCAAAAAATAGCGTAACTGCCTGATATCCATCGCCATAACTCCTTCTAATTTATATATTAATTTCATATATCAATCGAATTATATAGATGTTTTAAATATAACCAAAGATTTGCTATAATCATAACTGAGATTACTGATAAATGCAAGATGGATTGATATACTCGGTTGGGTTACGGAGGGGAAACTATGAACTGGCGAAGGAATTTATGGTCGCTGTGGCTTGGCTGCATCATATCGAGTACCAGCTATACGATGATATTGCCGTTTTTGCCATTATACCTATTTGATTTAGGAGCAACAGAGCAAAATATAAAATTGTGGTCTGGCGCAGTTTTTGCGGCAACCTTCCTAGTAAGTGCCATCATGTCTCCCATCTGGGGGCGACTGGCTGATAAGTCCGGCAAAAGACGTATGCTGATTCGGTCCGGCCTTAGCCTTGGATTCGCCTACTTTCTAGGCTCGTTGGTCAGTAGTCCGCTTGAACTTTTCGTAGTTAGGCTGCTTCAAGGTTTTGCGACCGGTTTTGTACCTGCCGCTTTAGCAATTGTCGCATCAACAGTTCCTGAAGAAAAGATGGGTTTCAGTCTTGGTATTATGCAAACTGCGACACTCACTGGGACGATCCTCGGACCCTTATTCGGCGGCGTCCTGTCACATATTTTCGGCATTCGCACCTCTTTTGCAGTCGCCTCTGCTTGTATACTGGCAGGTACTGCCGCTGTTTGGCTGCTAGTAAAGGAACCGAAGCAGCAATCATTGCAGGCCGGCAGTATTGGTGACGATCTTAAGGCTGCGCTGCAAAGCAAAGTTATGCAGAAGATGCTTGGCTTACTGATCATTACCCAGATTGGTGTCATGGTGCTGCAGCCGCTGATTACTCTGCATATAGCAGATATGCAGGGCGCGGTTGAAGGAGTTGTACTGACTTCTGGATTCGTTTTTAGCGCCTCCGGCATTGCCGGGGCAATCGCAGCGCCGCTATGGGGTCGGCTGGGCCAGCGAGCGGGATTTACTAAGATATTGGCCATCGGCTTTCTCGGCAGTGGAGTGTTTAGTTTGTTCCCGTATTTCACCTCTGATATTTGGCTGTTCGGATTAATGCAGTTTGCTTTTGGCTTTTTCGTCGCCGGGGTGTATCCTGCCCTGAATACCATGGTTGTGATAAACACTGACGCGTGCTTTCGCGGACGGGCGTTTGGTTTAATGATGAGCGCCAACCAATTGGGCTCGATGATTGGTCCGCTTCTGGGCAGTGTGGCGAGTATCTGGCTAGGGATTAAAGCGATATTTGTCTGCGTTGGCGTGCTCTTGCTTACTACCGGCTTTGTTGTCTGGCGCGGGCAGACGCGAAGAGACGCTTCTTGCTAGTGAAGTTTTGTGTTCTCTCTAATCAATACAAGCCCGCTATCTTCTCGCGATAGTGGGCTTGTTGACTTTTGTTGTTGACTAGAACAACACCTATTGTTACAATTTTCAGTATATAGGATAATGCGGCTGGGCTGTGCTTCTTCAAAGCAAAGGAGTCGAGGCATTTGGTAAAGATCACGTTTATCATTCCCCATCAGGAAATTGAGGCAAAAGTCCATGCGTTTATTTCGGAAATTCGCGAAGAAAGAATTGTATTTAGTACGACGCATATTGTGGGTACCCAAGAAGCATTTTTGTCTGAGTGTGATTCTGATATTGTCATTGCCCGGGGAATAACCTATCTTGCCTTGAAAAGGAATTTGCTGAATGTATCTGTCATTGAAATTAGTATTACCGGCTATGATATCATTCGGGCTTTGGATGCCTGCAAGAAGCAGTATCAGGCGAAGAAAATCGCAATTATTGCAGCTGAGTCGATCATTTATGAGGAAGGCTTTTTGGACGATATTTTACATACTGACATTGAAGTGTATAAAATACAAAATGAAGAAGATGTTGTACAAGCGCTAAGGATGGCCAAAGAGCACCAAGTTGATGCTGTTGTCGGCGGTTTGACTGCTTGTCGAATTGCGAAGAATCGGGGTTGGCAGTGTGTGCAAATTCACACAGGCGAAGAGGCGATACGCAGGGCAATTAACGAGGCATTGAGCGCGGCGTACGCCACCCGGCTGGAAAGAGCAAAAGCGGAATTATTAAAGGTAATACTCGAAAACACTAAAGAGGCAATCGTAGCAGTGGATCAAGATGGCGGCGTTACCGCTTTTAACAAAGCAGCCTACAAAACCTTGAACATACCATTCAACAGACAGATGACAGGTCGAGCCATTAGTTCGGTCATTCCTGATTTTGATACATTAAATACCGCAGATCGTCATGACGCGGAAATTGGTGTTTTGAAAAATATTAACGGTAGAATGATTCTAATAGAGTGGGCGCCGATCCGGGTAGAAAGTAAGACTGTTGGTGTTGTGTACACATTGCAGAATGTTGACAAAATCCAGGAAACAGAAAGCATTATTAGAAAAGAGCTAAGCCGGAAGGGTTTGGTGGCAAAATATAGTTTTGGCAACATCATTGGTAGCAGCCGTGTTCTTAATAAAACGATACAGACAGCGTATAAATACAGTCAAGTACATTCGAACATTCTGCTCATGGGAGAGACCGGCACAGGTAAGGAACTGTTTGCGCAGAGTATCCATAATGCTAGCAGTCGGAGCTTAGAACCGTTCGTGGCTGTTAACTGCGCAGCTGTACCGGAGAATCTATTGGAAAGTGAGCTCTTTGGCTACGTGGAAGGCGCATTTTCCGGCGCCGTAAAAAGCGGCAAAACCGGTTTGTTCGAATTTGCCCATAAAGGAACTATTTTTCTTGATGAAATTAGCGAGATTCCGATGAATTTGCAGGCTAAGCTGCTACGCGTACTGCAAGAACGTGAGATTCGCAAAGTCGGCGATACCAGCTTGCTGCCGATTGATGTTCGCGTCATAGCCTCGACCAATATTAATTTACTGGAACGAGTACGAAATGGCCAGTTCCGTCAAGACCTGTTATATCGTCTGGATGTATTGAACTTGCGGATTCCTTCATTGCGCGAACGTGGTGAAGATATTCAATATATCGCCGAATATTATATTGAAGTATATTGTAAACAGTATGGAAAACCAACGCCGGAGCTAAGTCCCGGGGCCGTGGCGGTGTTAAGTCGCAACCAATGGCCGGGCAACGTGCGAGAACTCAGAAATATTTGCGAACGATTGGTTGTTTTAAGTGACCAAAAAGTAATCACAGCAGATGAAGTAACCAATCTGCTGGTTTTTTCCGGATTGCATGCCGATGCGTCTAGTGATGAGAACAGCGGCGAATCGGCAATGGCGAAGCTTGCTGAAGCAGATTGGGAAACCCTTGTAAAACTAATGAAAGTCATGAAGGTGAACAAAGCGGAAATGGCCGGTATGTTGGGACTGAGCAGAACCACCTTGTGGCGAAAGCTGAAGGAGAAGTAACGAGAAACAATTTGAAACAAAAATGTTTCGGCGCGATTGAGAATCGCGCCTTTTTTAATGTTCGAAAAGAAATTAGTGTATACCGATAGCCCAAGAAATCCTTATTATTGCTAACCAAGATATTATTATGCTGTAATTATTGAGATTGGCATGAATATTGCAAATATTAAAAACAAACGCGCTTAGCGATGAATCAGAGAGGAGAAGGTTTATGACTAATACATGCGAGGAGAAACCAATCATTGGTATTATCCTCGGAGACGCGGCAGGCATTGGCCCTGAGATTGTAGCCAAGGTTGCGGCAACAGACCTGTTCGCGACATGCTGTCGTCCCGTGATTATTGGGGATATTCGCGTATTGCAACAAGGAATGAGGGTGGCGAAAGTCACTTTTCCTTACAAAGTAATTGAATCCATGAATGAGGCTGATTGGGACAAAGGGCTTTTGGTTCTCGGCCAGAAAAACCTTAATCCAGAGGAAATCAAGGTGGGAGAAATAAATCCGATTTGTGGAAAAGCATCAGGTGATGCACTCATCCTAGCAATTAACCTCTACAAAGCAGGTAAAATCGATGGATTCTGCTTTGCCCCGCTCAATAAGGCGGCTATGAAACTGGGCGGACACGAGTTTGAAAGTGAGCACATGCTGTTTGCCCATCACTTCAACTGGACTGGCCCGTTTGGTGAGGTTAACGTTCTTGACGACCTATGGACGTCACGGGTGACTAGCCATATTCCCATCAAGGAAGTTAGTGCTAAATTAACTGTTGAAAACATCATGCGTGCTATACGGTTAGCTGATCGAACGTTGCGCCGGGCCGGAATCGGCAACGCCAAACTGGGTATTGCGGCGCTTAACCCACATGGCGGGGAAAACGGATTATGCGGCAGAGAAGAGATCGATGTCATTATTCCTGCCATGGAACTGGCGCGACAGGAGAACATTGATGTTGTTGGCCCATTCCCAGCCGATATTCTATTTATCAAAGCATTTAACGGTGACTTTGACGCAGCAGTGACTATGTATCATGATCAGGGACAAATCGCTATGAAACTCAAGGGATTTGAGTTTGGCATAACTGTTGCCGCTGGCTTGCCAGCGCCAATCGTCACAGCTGCGCATGGGACTGCCTATGACATAGCAGGCAAGGGGATTGCTAAAACCGGTGCGTTAGAGAACGCAGTCAAAATGGCGGCCAGGATTGCTCTTTGCGATAAAGTAAGACTTGATTCAGGAGGAGTTTTAACTCCGCCTGAATCTTAGTCGCACTTGTGTCTGAGGCTCGAAATCTTAGATTTCGCGAAGCCGAAGGCTCCCTTTAGGGGTTCGAACTACAGCCTGTTAATCCCGACCTAAGAGGGCGGGGTCTTACAGGCTGTGTGAAGGGGAAGAAAGCAGCAGGAAAGTCAGTCTAATCATATGGGAGGAGGCGAGTATCCACTTTATCAACTAAATGGGAAGAAATATCTAAGTCAAAATGCGGAGGAGGATTATTGTGAAGAAATTTGCCAGTATTCTAGTGCTAGGAATGTTTGCAGCAAGTCTGTTGACAGGATGTGGCTCAAAGCCGGCAGAGAAAAAAGAAGAGGCAGCCAAGTCTTGGGTTCCGACTCGCGAAATTGAGTTTGTTGTACCTTCGGCGCCAGGCGGAGGCAGTGACTTGAATGCAAGGGTTATAGCGGATTTTTCTCAAAAAAATAAGCTTTCACCTAAGAGCTTTATGGTAGTGAATAAACCGGGCGGATCAGGGGCAGTTTCCTTTTCTTATGTGTATGGAAAGAAAGGTGATCCACACACCTGGATGGTTCTCCATTCTGGCCAGGTAATGAGTGCGATCGTTAACAATTCTCCCGTAAAAGCAGACATGCTGACCTATATCGGGGTGGTTGGATTTGATGATCTGCTCCTGGGTGTAAACAAAGAGGGTAAATACAAGGATATTCAAAGTGTCATCAAAACAGCTAAAGAAAAGCCTGACACAGTAAAAATTGGCGGATCACAACGTGGTAACAGTGATCACCTTTCTTTTGAAATGTTCAACAAGTATACGGGCGCTAAGGCTACTTATGTTCAGTTCAACAGCTCAGGAGAAGTTATGGCCGCATTATTAGGCGGACATATTGACGTGGGTATCTTCAATCCCAGTGAATGTGACGGGCAGGTTAAAGCTGAAAAAGTAATTCCTCTCGTTACTTTTTCAAAACAAAGAATCCCCGGTGCTTATAAAAATGTGCCAACCTTTTCTGAGATCGGGTATAAAGATATTCAGTTAAGTGAAGTTCGGGCAATCTCAGGCCCGCCGGATATGCCTGCAGAAGCGGTAAAGTTTTATGAAGATATGTTGAAGAAGATCACAGACACCGAAGACTGGAAGAAGAATTACATTGAAAAGAATGCGATGACTCCTGCTTATATGAATGCGGCAGATACCAAGAAATTCTTTAATGAACAATCAGTACTGTATGAAAAAATGTTTAAAGAAGTGGGAGTTATTAAATAATACCTTAGCTTAGAAGCTTAGAAGTTTAGAAGCTTAGATAAATTAGGTTTCGCAACGTGGCGGTTTCGACAGCGGATGACTGTCACGTTGCGGTATATCCTTGCTGTTAAGGCCAGTGTTTTTGGAATGTGTTTAAGGAGAGGGTATGATGAAACTTTGCTATCAGGTAGCAACGCCAGATGTAGCTAGATCTCCTGCAGTTACAGCTTTTCAAGGCAATTTGGATTACAACTTTAGCAAACTTGCTGAACTGGGATATGACGGAGTTGAGCTGATGACGCTCAATCCATTGGAACTTAACTGGGATCAGGTGAAAGGTGAGGCTGACAAAAATAAGCTGGATATTGTTCTGGTTTGTACTGGTGAAATATTCGGCCAGTTGAAACTTTCTTTTATGGATAAACATGCTGACATAAGAAGCAAGGCAAGAGAACGGGTTAAAGGAATTATTGATTTTGCGGCCCATTTAGGTGCGAATATAAACATTGGCAGAGTAAGAGGTCAATATTGTGATGAACTACCCCGAGAAGTATCGTACGGTTATGCTATTGATGCGTTTAAGGATATCAGTGAATATGCAGGCAAAAGAAATGTAAAAATCGCACTGGAAACGGTAACATTGATGCAGACAAACTTTATCAATACAGTACAAGAAGCTGTAGATGTGGTGAAAAATGTTGATAATGAGTATTTCAAGATGATGATGGATATCTTTCACCTCAATATTGAGGAAAAAGATATGTTTGAAGTGATAGATAAATATGCCGAGTATAACATCCACGTGCACTTGGCAGATAATAACCGGCGATATCCCGGTCACTGCGGCTTCGATTTTGAGAAAATTATCAGAGCTTTTAAAAATACTGGCTATGATGGAGCCTATTGTACAGAGATTTTCCAGTTGCCAGACCAGGATACTGCGGCAGAGGGTTCGATAAAGCATCTTCGACCGATTTTTAATAGGATCTATCGGTGAATATGATTAAGGAGGCAATATTGCGATGACAAAGGTATCTTTAATTCACACAGTTCAGAGTGTTTTAGTTACATTTGACAAAAGAATAAAAAACGTTATTGACGATGTGAAAATAGTGAATACTCTTGATGAATATTTGGCAAGTGATCCGGAGGAACGAGGAGAGTTCACTGTTAATAATATGCAACGGTTGTTCTCAATTGTAAAATGCGCTGAGATGACTGAACCGGATGTGATTGTCGTAACCTGTTCCACGCTGTCTCCAGCAATCGAAAAAATCCGGCCATTTATTAAAACGCCGATAATTACTATTGATGAAGCGATGATACGCAAAGCAGCGGAAACCGGGTCCAAAATTACGATCATGGCAACAGCTGAAAGTACTGTTGAACCAACAAAAACCAAACTGCTCAGTGAAGTGAAAAAAATAAACAAAGCGATTGATTTATCGGTGATAGTCTGTCCTGAAGCTTATGTCGCTATCAAAGCGGGAGATAAAGAATATCATGATGAGATCGTTAAAAGGAGGGCGCTTGAAATCAAACAACAGGATGTAGTCATCTTGGCGCAGGCGTCTATGGCACACTTAGAGGATATTGTACAAAAAATCTGCGGTTGCACTGTACTTTCCAGTCCCAGAATGTGTATCGCACAGTTAAAGGAAAAGTTAGAAAAAAATGTATAGTTCTCAAATGATGGGAGAGGAGTGGCGGCAGTGACATTATCAGCAGCAAGAATCGATTTTCTCAATGAGAAATGCCATCAGTTCAGAGTGGCTTTGATAAAGCTTCTCTACCAAATTCAGACAGGCCATCCGGGAGGTTCACTGTCCGCGGTAGAAATACTAACAGCCCTGTACTACGAGAAACTAAACATACAGCCTGACAATCCTGCCTATCCTGACAGGGACAGATTTGTTCTGGGCAAAGGCCATGCTGCGCCCATGCTGTATCTTATATTAGCGGAAAAAGGCTATTTCTCCAAAACTGAGATGAATACTTTAAGACAGATTAATAGCAGGCTTCAAGGTCATCCATGCGCTAAAATGACACCGGGAGTGGATTTGTCCAGCGGCCCTTTGGGCTTGGGTATTTCGGCGGCGGTTGGAATGGCCGCGGCCACAAAACTGGATAATAAAAATCTCTATACATATGTGCTGATGGGTGATGGCGAAATTCAGGAAGGCATCGTTTGGGAGGCCGCTATGGCGGCAAGCAAATTTAAACTAGATAATCTGATTGGGATTATCGACTGCAATGGCGTGCAGTTAGACGGTACAGTGGAAGAAATTATGCCACTAGGAAATCTGGCAGACAAATGGAAATCTTTCGGTTGGCGTGTTATCGAAACTGATGGACATGATATCCAGGCTGTTTCAACAGCAATCGACCAGGCAAAAGCAGTGACTGGGCAGCCGACAATGATTATCGCCAAAACGGTCAAAGGCAAAGGCGTTTCCTTTATGGAAGGGAAAAACACATGGCATGGAAAGCCCATTAATGAGCAAGAGTACTCCGCTGCGTTGCGAGAACTGGGGGTAAGGTAAATGGCAACTAAAGCGATAAGAGATGCATTTGGTGAGGCATTAGCAAAGCTTGGTCACGAACGGCAAGAAATTGTTGTATTGGATGCAGATGTTTCCAGTTCATCAAAAAGTAACTTGTTTGGCAAGGAGTTCCCCAATCGATTTTTTAATGTGGGAATTGCAGAGGCCAACATGGCAGGAATGGCTGCAGGCATGGCGCTGATGGGCAAAATTCCGTTTATCAATACCTTTGCAGCGTTTATGATGCTGCGGGCAGGTGATCCCATCAGGAGTTTGGCTGCATATCAGTGTTTAAATGTTAAAATTTGCGGTACCTATGCCGGTCTATCCGATTCCTATGACGGAGCAAGCCACCATGCCAATAAGGATATCAGCTTTTTCCGATCCATTCCGAACATGACAGTAATCGTAGTGTGCGACGCGGTAGAAACAGAGAAGGCCGTGCGTGCTGCAGTAGATATTCCGGGACCTGTATATTTACGACTGAGCAGAGCGCCGGCGCCGATCATCTTTGACGATGCCTATCAGTTTAAGTCTGGCAAAGGCGTTGTTCTCAGGGAAGGAAAGGATGTTGCTATTATTGCTGCCGGCGTAATGGTCCATAAGGCATTAGAAGCAGCCGACCTGCTTGCAATAAAGGGGATTAGTGCCAGAGTAGTCAATATGCATACCATCAAGCCAATCGATGCAGAGTTAATCGTCGATTGCGCTAGGGGAACAGGAGCAATTGTCACTGCAGAAGAGCATACAGTCTATGGCGGTTTGTTTAGTGCTGTCAGCGAGGTTGTTGCCAGAGAACAACCGGCCCCCGTCATGCCGGTAGCATTGGAAGACACTTTCACTGAATCCGGTGATTATGATCAGCTTCTAGAAAAATACGGCTTGACAGCTGAAAAAATTGTAGAAAAAGCTGAAACTGCCATGAGTAAGAAAGCCTCTAATCCTGTTGATAGGGAGGGATGGCGATGAATGCTGATCGTGCAATAGCGCTTATTTGCGGCATAATCGGTGCGTTCTGGGCAGCTACCGGCTGGTTCTCCTACGGTGTTTGGGTTAACAAAGGACCAGGGCCCGGTTTTTTGCCTGTGATTTTTGGCAGCTTGACAGTCATCTTCTGTATTGCACGACTGCTAAGAGCAGATAAGGACGCCGAGCCTATTGACCCTAGAGCCATTGTACCTATTGCCGCCATTATTGTCTGTGCCTTGGTTATTTATGTCATCGGATTCCTGCCGGCAACATTTTTGCTCATTGCCTTTTGGCTGGTCAACCAAGGGGCGTATTCCTACAAGTTTTCTATTTTTTTGGCGGCTACAATTATCTTGTTTATTTGGGGTGTATTCGGCTACTGGCTGCAGGTACCGTTTCCCACCGGCCTGATTACGTATTAGAAAGAAGGCGAATTAATGGAAAGCATTTTCTACCACTTACTGAACGGCTTCGCCACCGCTCTGACAGGGGATAACCTTTTTGCCGCGACGGCCGGCGCGGTTATGGGCATGTTCATCGGCGCCTTGCCAGGCATCGGTTCTGTCATGGGGGTCGCTCTGCTGCTGCCGCTTACCTTTAAAATGGATCCCACCACGGCGATCATCATGCTCGCGGCCCTTTATTACTCGACGATGTACGCAGGGTCGTTCACAGCCATTTTGATCAACATTCCCGGTGATCCTCCGGCCTTAATGACCACTCTGGACGGCTACCAGCTCACCCTGAAGGGCAAGGCCGGTAAAGCGTTGGCTGTTTCCAACTGGTCCTCGTTCGTAGCCGGTTTTATTGGTGTTATTATCCTTACCTTCATGGGCCCTTTACTGGCCGATATTGGGCTGGCCTTTGGACCGGCGGAAATGACGACTGTCATTCTGTTGGCCTTGTCAGCTATCGCTTGGCTCTTGGGGGACGACCCGTTGAAAGGATTGTTGTCAACCTGCCTGGGCATCTTGTTGGCTACCGTGGGTCTTGATGCAGCGGTTGGCAGGCCGAGGTTTGCCTTTGGTATTATCGAACTTTTAAATGGCATCGATTTCATTCCTTTGGTCATCGGCCTGTTAGGCGTAAATGAAATCATCGAAATGGCTCTTCAGAAAGGTGGCTACAAATTTAAAACAACGGAAACCTTGTCATTCCGGAGCAACTATCTTAACTTTGCAGAAATTAAACAGATTTTCAAGCCAACCATGATCAGCAGTGTTCTTGGCACATTTATCGGCTGCATACCCGGAGCCGGTACCAATACCGCCTCGTTTTTGTGCTATGTTCTGGAAAGCCGGACTGGCAATAACAAAGAAAACATGGGCAAAGGAGCGCTTGAAGGCGTCGCCGCCCCGGAGGCTGCTAACAATGCGGCAGCAGCAGGGGCCTTCGCACCGCTGCTTGCGCTGGGCATCCCCAGTTCGGGTACAGTCACCGTGTTGCTCGGCGGCTTGATGATGTGGGGGATAACCCCTGGTCCGCTACTGTTCACTGAACACCCGGATCTTGCCTGGGGCCTGATTGCCTCGATGTATACCGGCAATATTGTCTGTATGATCATTGCCGCCCTCAGCATCCCCCTGATGGTGCAAGCCCTGCGGGTCCCTCCCGTCATCATGACTCCCATCATCATCGTCATTTGTATGGTGTCAGCCTACGCTGCCAATAATAGTCTGTTTGACGTCTGGCTAATGATCATTTTTGGCATTGTGGGCTATTTCTTCTGCCGTTACAAATACCCTGTCGCCCCTTTCCTGATGGCCTTTATATTGACGCCCCGCCTGGAAATGTCAGCCCGACAGGCCTTTGACATTTCGAACGGCGACCCGGCAATTTTCCTGCAAAAGCCGATTGCCTTAGCTTTTTTGACGGCCACTCTGTTCTTCTTTATAGCCTCCGTGGCGCTGAAGTTCTGCAAGATGTGTCGGATAAAATTGAAAAGGCCGAGTGACCATTGCTAAAATCCCGACCGGAACAGCCATGAAATCAAGAAATGAGTCGCTAAAAGGAGAGGCCGAATGAACAATGTTCACACGGCCTCTCCCTGTGTTGGAAAGTGTAGTTCAGTCAGCTTTTTCTTTGTTATATCCCCGCAAACCGTACGGTTTAATCTCATTTAACCACTTATCTTCCATAACCGCGAGGGCTTTTCTCCAGTCGTCTTTTGGAACCTTATCGGGGTTTAATGTCTCCAACACTTCGAACGTAAAGACATCAGCGCCTTGGTCGTTCCATTCTGCTTGTAGCGACCTGATCGGGTTAGCATTAGCTTTGAGCTGAAAGCGGAGACGGTTAAATCTGCCTGGCAAATTCATACTGCTGCCGATGAACACCTTTCCATTGGTGCAGTTCTTTACTTGATACACTCCCATTGGCGTTGGGGTTTGTTTATAGGCTAGTATCAATTCTTTACGCCTATCCATTATGCTCAACTCCTTTAATAATAATTAAACCTTAACCCAATACGAACTGCCATCTAGCGTCCTGTCCATAAAGCCATAGTCGATTAAATGGCGGCGCAGGAGTACATAATCCTCGTAGATAGGCTTCAAAATCGCATTCACTTCTTTTTCGTTGTAAGTTTTGTTGACAGCAAACAGTGTGGCTAGGTGGCGGATAATTGCGACTCGCTTCTTCTCTTTGAGCGGATAGGAGTCCAGTGGTCCATTAAGTCCTTGCTTAAAATGGGTAGCTAATATTTTGGCATTTTCCTGTTCGGTAATAGCAAATCGCTCATCTACCTGTTTAGCACTGGCGGGAATGGCGACAAAGGTCTGTTTTTTCGGTGTATGTTCGCCTAGCAGTTCCATCACAGCCAAAAATACCTTTGCTTGCTTTTGCCGTTCGCGCAAACTGAAACGGTGGTTGCGGATGGTTGAGGCACTACCCGTGTTCAGAGTTTTTGCTGCATCCTGATCGCTAGCGCCTGCATAAAACAACTCAAGAATAGATTTTTGATGGTCGGTTAGACCAGTCATTTTTTTATCTAGATTCAGCAGAAAGTGAAACATCGACTGATGAGCTTGAGTGATGTGGATGGTTACATACTTTTTAGCTTCGTACAATTGTTCACCATTTTCATAGATGAGACCGTTTACAAAGCGCTCGCCGCAGATCAGGCAAACATATTCGTCATTCTCGGGTTGATAGATGTAGCCTTGTTTCATATCGTTGAGCGGCGCTTGCCAAAACAAATCCGATAATGTAGTCATGGGTATCACCTCGTAATGATTTATTGTTTAACATAGACAATATATCATAATATCTAGCTAATTACAAGACGAGATTAAAGTTTGTCTGTATTTTGTGCCGTCGTTGAAGTGAGCAGGAACTGTCCATTGTATAAATAGAACCACCTGCATAGACAGGTGGTTACCGGACGCCATAATTATAGATCATAGTCTTGCCTTCTGCGAGTTCCCCGGAACCTTTGAGTACTCAGCGCTAACTGCTGCAAGTCAGCTACGTTAGGCACTTCAGGTTACCGGTGCCGGATTGAACAAACAGAGAGAATTATATATTCCCCAATGGTCAGACCAAGTTTGCTTGCGACCACTGGCGACATCGATAATCAGACGGAAGATTTCCCAGCCGACTTCTTCAATACTCGCTTCGCCAGTCGCAATGCGACCTGCGTCGACATCAATCAGATCATGCCATTGTTCGGCTAAGGAACTACGGGATGATACTTTTATAACCGGGGCCACAGCTAGGCCGTAGGGTGTGCCGCGACCGGTTGTAAAGACTTGTAGATGCATGCCAGATGCTAGCTGTAATGTGCCGCAGACAAAGTCGCTGGCCGGAGTCGCCGCATAAATTAGGCCTTTTTGGGTGGCTTTTTCGCCTGGTGAGAGGACCCCAACAATCGCGCTGCTACCCGATTTTGCGATTGAGCCAAGCGATTTTTCGACAACATTGGCTAAACCGCCTTTTTTATTGCCTGGCGTCGGATTTGCACTGCGGTCAACTTCTCCGTTGGCCAGATACTGATCATACCACTTCATCTCGCGAATCAGCGTATGCCCCACATTCTGATTGATCACTCGTGGTGTTAACAAGTGCACCGCATCGCGCACTTCGGTCACTTCGGAAAACAGAACCGTGGCACCTGCCTGTACCAAAAGGTCTGCTGCATAGCCTACAGCCGGGTTTGCAGTGACACCGGAGAAGGCATCACTGCCGCCGCATTGCAGGCCAACGACTAATTCTGATACTGGACAGGTGGTCCGTCGGCGTTGGTTGAGTTGAATTAACCGGGCTTCTGCCATTTGTACGATTGCCTCGACCATATCGCCAAAGCCGTGATAATCCTGCAAGGAAATAATATTGCTTGGATTGGCATCCTTCAGCAACCTCTCCGGCAGAAACTTCTCACAGCCTAAGCCAATCGCCATGACCGCGCCGCCGAAGCTAGGATGGTTGGCGAGGTTTTGCAATGTGCGGATAGGAATAATCGCCTCCGGAGCATTAATCGCAACTCCACAGCCATAGTTATGATTTAACGCTGCCACATCATCAACATAGGGGTATTTGGGCAGAATCGTTTCTTTAATCTGTTTTACCGCATAATCGAGGACCCCGGCAATACATTGCACACTAGTACTGATTCCCAGAATATTTTTCGTACCGACACTGCCATCCGGGTTCCGGTATCCGTCAAATGAATATCCGTTCAGTGCAGGCAGAGATTTTGGAGTCTTCGTAGCGATGGGCAGCTCGTCTAAGTTTGGCGGCGGCGGCAGTTCAATAAGTGATTCGTCAATCCAACTGCCTTTTTTTATTGGCCGCAGAGCATAACCAATCGCCTCGCCGTAGCGGATGACCGGTTGATGATGCGCTAAATCGGTCAAGGCTACTTTATGTCCTTGTGGAATGTGTTCGATTAGCGTCAGGCCGCAGGGGAACACACTGCCTGCTGGCAAACCATTAGGATTGACGATGATTGCGACATTGTCCGCTGGATTCACTTTTACATAAAGCGGCGCCTGCAGTTTTCCGCTTGTTGCCATAGAAAATCCCCTTTCCGTTCACCATGAGATTAATATGATAGTATATTCTGAATTGATTAACTGGAATCCTTTACTTTTTACAGAAAGATGCAAAACGTGGATTACAATTTCAATAAACGAAATATAGTTTTAATATAGATAATTTTACAGAAAAAACCTATCAGAATAAAAGGAATTTTCATTCATTTAGAGAAAGTTATAAAATATGAAATTTTATTTCACATAGTGAAATAAAAATACCAGACTTACTATTTGTTTGGAGGGGTATATAATGTCAACAATCGGATTTATTGGTTTGGGCATCATGGGAAAGCCAATGAGTAAAAACTTGCTCAAGGCTGGTTACAAACTGCTGGTAATGGATAAAAATCAAAGTGCAGTGGCTGAAGTCGTCGCTGCGGGCGCGTCAGCGGCTGCAACGGCGAAAGAAGTTGCCGAACAATGCGATGTTATCATTACTATGCTGCCGAATTCTCCCCATGTGAAAGAAGTAGTCTTAGGCGAGAACGGGATCATTGATGGCGCAAAACCAGGAACGGTCGTTATTGATATGTCTTCCATCGCACCTCTGGTCAGCCGCGAGGTCGCAGACAAGCTGAGAGTTAAGGGCGTTGAAATGCTTGACGCACCGGTCAGCGGCGGCGAACCGAAAGCTATTGAAGGCACTCTGTCAGTCATGGTTGGCGGTAAACAGGAAGTCTTTGAAAAATGTTACCCGATCATGAAAGCCATGGCCGGTTCGGTGGTACTTACCGGTGATGTGGGCGCTGGCAATGTGACTAAACTTGCCAACCAAGTAATCGTTGCTCTGAATATTGCCGCCATGTCAGAAGCGCTGGTACTGGCAGCAAAAGCTGGCGTCGAGCCTGAACTAGTATATCAAGCGATTCGCGGCGGGTTGGCTGGCAGTACTGTGCTTGACGCCAAAGCTCCGTTGGTGATGGATCGCAAGTTTAACCCAGGCTTTCGGATTAACTTGCATATCAAAGATCTGCAGAATGTCCTTGATACTTCGCACGAAGTGGGTGTGTCCCTACCTCTGACAGCTGCGGTTATGGAAATCATGCAAGCGCTGAAAGTGGACGGCATGGGAGACAATGACCACGGCGCCCTTATTCGTTATTATGAAAAAATGGCGCAGATCGAAGTGAAACGGTAGCTGCTTATTGGGGGAAAGATAGAATACGACAAGCAGAAGGCGGAAGGTTATGACGAAATACGAACGCGCAACAGGCTTATTCCTCATAGCACTTGGTGTTGCTGTGATGTATTATGCGATGACTGCATTGTCGCTCGGCACAATGCAAGAACCCGGCCCGGGTTTTTTCCCGGTTGTATGCGGAATCGGAATCGTGATTTTATGTGTAATATGGTTCGCAGGAAACCGCAAGCCAGTGACACAATCTGAGCCGTTTTGGGAAGCTGGTCAATGGGTAGCGCCTGCCATCTCTACTTTGATCATCACTGTCTATACAGCATTGATGGAACCTCTAGGTTATATGCTGTCCACGTTTATTTTTCTTGTTGCTTGGCAATTCGCTATTGAACGTGAAAAATGGCTAAAGACCGGGGCAATCGCGGTCATCGGCACCGTGGCTATGTATGCGATCTTTTCTTATTTGTTACGAGTACCGCTGCCAGAAGGATTGCTGATTTGAGGGGTGTGGCTATTGAATGGATGTATTTCAGGGGCTATTTGATGGATTTGCCATCGCATTCGCAGGAAATAATCTGTTATTCTGCTTTTTGGGTGCGATTTTAGGTACAGCAGTTGGCGTGCTGCCAGGTCTGGGCCCGTCTGCTACCATATCACTGTTGCTCCCGGTCGTATATGCGATGGGTTCGCCTTCAACCTCAATTATTTTTCTCGCGGGAATTTACTATGGCGCGATGTACGGCGGCTCTACCACGTCAATCCTGTTGCGGATTCCGGGCGAGGCAGCGTCGGTAGTTACGGCGATTGATGGCTATCAGATGGCGAAAATGGGCAGAGCCGGTTCAGCATTGGCAATTGCGGCAATTGGCTCGTTTATCGCTGGTACGGTAGGAGTCATTGGTCTGACCTTCGTGGCGCCGCCACTGGCGGAATTCGCCATTCGATTTGGTCCGCCGGAGTATTTTGCGATGATGTTGATTGGGTTGCTGCTGGCTGTATTCTTGTCAGGCGGATCGCCGATTAAAGGAACCATTATGCTATTCCTCGGCATCTTGCTGTCTAACGTAGGGCTTGATCCAATCTCAGGCAAAGAACGATTCACGTTTGGGTTTGTTGCGTTGCAGAATGGTTTTGAATTTGTGACATTGGCCATGGGGTTGTTTGGTTTGAGTGAAGTTTTTTTGACGCTCGAAGCCAAGGCAGGAAACGAATTTGTAACCAAGAAGATTGGCAGATTGCTTCCCTCTGCTCAGGAATGGGCAGATAGCAAGTGGCCGATCTTCCGCGGGTCGCTGATTGGCTTTTTCACAGGGATTATTCCTGGCGGCGGGTCTGTCGTCGCGTCGCTGACGTCATATGCCTTGGAAAAGCGAGTGTCGAAGCACCCCGAAGAGTTTGGCGAGGGTGCGATAGCCGGAGTGGCCGGCCCCGAATCAGCCAATAACGGTGCTTCCAGTTCGTCGTTTATCCCGCTGCTGACATTAGGAATACCATGCAACGCGGCCATTTCGATGATTTTTGCGGCACTCCTAGTGCAAGGTATTACACCTGGTCCGTTTTTGATCAGCGAACACCCCGATATCTTCTGGGGCGTTATTGCGTCCATGTATATCGGCAATGTGATTTTATTGATCTTGAATTTACCGTTAGTCGGTCTTTGGGTGCAATTATTAAAAGTGCCTTTTGGTATTTTGGGCCCGGTCATCGTGCTGTTTACCGCCGTGGGTTGCTATAGCTTGAACAATGATACCTTCAATGTTTATGTATTCATTGCCTTCGGCGTGCTGGGGTATTTTCTCCGTAAAATGTGTTTTGATCCAGGTCCTATGATTATGGCTTTTATTCTTGCCCCACTTATTGAAAATGCTCTGCGTCAATCTCTATTGATGTCTGCTGGAAGTTTTACGATTTTTGTGTCACGGCCCATTTCCGGAAGCATCATGGCACTATTCTTCATTATCCTCATCGGTCAGATCTATGCTGCGTACAAGAGCAGGAAGAAAGCCCGTTGCGTGGTTACTGAGGAGTAAATCAGTAATTTCACACAGTAATTAAAGCGTGCTTTATCGAAAAAAGAAAACGAGGAGGAAAAAGAATGTTTCGCAAGAACTACTGGAAAGCCTTTATCGCGGTTCTGGTCGTACTGTCCATGCTGGTGATTGTGAGTGGCTGCGGCGGCGAGAAAAAAGCAGACGCTCCGAAAGCATTTAAACCTGATAAGCCCATTACGTTTGTTGTTCCAATGGCTGCCGGCGGATCTACCGACATGCTGGCTCGCGCAATCGAGAAGGTATGGTCCAAATATTGTCCCCAACCTTTACAGTTTGTCAATAAGCCTGGCGGCGGCGGTGTTGAAGGCTCGGCCTTTGTCGCCCGCGCTAAACCGGATGGCTATACTCTGCTAGTCGGTACCGGATCGGGTCATGATCTAGTTATGCCTCATATCCAAAAGGTTGAATACAATCCGTTCACCGATCTCACCTTTATTTCTCGGATGTCGATACATACTGTAGTGGTGTTAGCTCCGGCGAATTCTCCGTTTAACTCAGTTAAAGATGTTATCGACTGGGCGAAGAAAGAAAATAAACCAGTGACTGCTTCGGTATCAACCAAGGCTGGCGCTGTAGACCTTGTTATGCGCGGAATCGGTAAGGCGGCTAATATTACTGTTACTCCTGTGCCGCATGCCGGTGGTAATCAGGCAATGACTACTCTAATGGGCGCTCAGACTCTTATTGGCGGCGCTCATCCTGCTGAAGCTATTTCACAGCTAAAAGCCAATAGAGTAAAACCGCTTGGCATAGCCACACCTGACAGAGACCCGGCCCTTCCTAATGTCCCAACTCTTAAAGAGCAGGGAATCAATTTCCATACCTGGGGCTCAGTTAAGGGGATAGCGGCTCCCAAAGGCACGCCTAAAGAAGTAGTAGACTATTATGCTGACGTCCTTAAGAAGATATCAGAAGATCCTGACTTCAAAAAGGCTATGGGCGATATGATGCAGCCTGTTATGTATCAAGGTCCGGAAGACTTTGGCAAGTTCATGAAACAAGCTAGTGACGACTATGCCAAGCTGATCAAGGAACTGGGTCTCGATAAATAATAACGCGTTAAGTGGGAGAAACACTATGAATCATGAATTAATCGCAGCAGGTTTTTCCGGCGCACCGGTTGTTACCAAAATGTTAGTCATCCCGGTAGCAGGACAGGATAGCATGTTGCTCAATCTGAGCGGCGCACACAGCCCGTTTTTTACCCGCAATATCGTAATTTTGACAGATAGCTCAGGTCACACCGGAGTTGGCGAGGTTCCGGGCGGCGAACGTATCCGCCAAACGCTCGAAGATGCTAAAGAACTGGTCATTGGTCAATCCATCGGCAACTATAATAACATCTTGAACCGGGTAAGAACGAGTTTTGCCGACAGAGACTCTAGCGGACGCGGTCTCCAGACATTTGATTTGCGGATTGCCATCCATGCCGTGACCGCGCTCGAGGCGGCATTGCTCGATCTCTTGGGTCAGTTTCTTGGCGTGCCGGTTGCCGCTCTGCTTGGTGAAGGTCAACAGCGTAGCGAAGTGGAAATGTTAGGATATCTGTTCTATGTTGGCGACCGCAAGAAAACTGACTTGCCCTATCTCAGCGCTCCGGATGCAGATGACGAATGGTTGCGTCTACGCCATGAGGAAGCATTGACGGCGGAGAGTGTCGTACGGCTTGCGGAAGCGGCGCAGGAGCGCTATGGGTTTAATGACTTCAAACTCAAGGGCGGGGTCTTAAGCGGTGATGAAGAAATCGAAGCCGTAACTGCTTTGGCGGAGAGGTTCCCCGAGGCTCGTATTACGCTTGATCCTAATGGCGCGTGGTCTCTGGCTGAAGCGATCAGACTATGCAGCAATAAGCACCTTGTGCTGGCCTATGCCGAAGATCCCTGCGGTGCGGAAAACGGCTATTCCGGCCGTGAGGTCATGGCCGAATTCCGACGGGCAACCGGTTTGCCGACTGCTACCAATATGATCGCCACCGATTGGCGTCAGATGGGTCATACCATTCAACTGCATTCAGTCGACATCCCGTTGGCTGATCCGCATTTCTGGACTATGCAAGGCTCGGTGCGGGTGGCGCAAATGTGTCATGAATGGGGTTTGACCTGGGGTTCTCACTCCAATAATCATTTCGATATTTCCCTGGCAATGTTCACTCAGGTTGGGGCTGCTGCGCCTGGCAAGATTACTGCGCTTGATACGCATTGGATTTGGCAGGAAGAGCAGGAGCGCCTGACAAAAGAACCGCTGCAGATTGTTGGTGGCAAGATCGCCGTGCCCGATCGGCCTGGGCTTGGTATCGAGGTTGATATGGCGCAGGTGGAAAAAGCGAATAAAGTCTATGCTTCCATGTCGTTAAGCGGGCGTGACGATGCGATGGCAATGCAGTATTTGATTCCGGGGTGGAAGTTTGATAACAAGCGTCCATGCCTGGTTAGGTAGAATTGGGTAAAGCCTCTTATCCATGGATATCCATGGATAAGAGGCTTTACTAAAAACCGAATAATCAAGTATAGTAAGTGTAAGTGTTTTGGCTAGGTGGTGTTCATATGAAGCATAAACAAATAACTGTTGTAACAGATTTTCTATTCAGACCTGACAAAAAGACAATCATGGAGTCGTTGGATTGCTATGAACATAGCTCAGCCTATGGAGAAATGTCCAAGATTTACGACAAGATGACTGAAATAGCTGCAAGGGCGATTACGGCTAAAGCCGCTTATGTTTTAGATGAGAAGCTAGGGGGCTTTAATCCTAGCGGGGCAAACGGCTGCAATCAGCTAATTTATTGCTTACTTACTATCGGCAATACCTTAGCTGATGAAAGCGCCGCATGTTTTCAATCAGGCATGTACGCCGAAGGGCTAGTTTTGGACGCTATCGCCAATTTTGCATTATTTGATTGTTCTCGACAGTTATATCAAAAAGTCGTCTGTGAGGCGCAGACGGCTGGTTTGGGGCTAACCAGACGCCTGTCACCTGGCGAAGGTGATTTTGATGTGACCTGCCAGCAGTCTATACTCGAGCGCTTTACTGCAGAGGATGCGTTAGGTATTACGATGACTGGCGGCTGTATGCTTGATCCGGTAAAATCGTTAGCTTATGTTTACGGCGCAGATGTGGATCTGCCGATCAATCCGGTGGATCATGATTGTTCGACTTGCGGCAGGTCAGACTGCAAACTGCGAAAGTTTGATGGCCGGGAACAAACGGTTAGCCTGACTGTTGTAGACGGTGAGCGGCGACATACAATAAGCGCCAAAACCTCGCAGTCGATTATGACCGCATTGTCAGCACAGGGCTTACGCGTACATTCGCCCTGTGGCGGGCGTGGGACATGCGGTAAGTGTAGGATCAGCCTCATCAGCGGCAAGACAACTCAAGACGGGCTTGTCAATGATGGCATATATTTAGCCTGCCGTACTTATCCATTGACTGACTGTGAAGTTGATATTAGGCTATCGCAAGAAACGTCATATCAAACCGTTACCGAATTCCAGGCTAGCGCCTTCGTGCCAGACAGTGGCTTTCGAATTATGGGAGTGGACCTCGCGGCTGCGGATTGGAGAAATGGTGATAGCGTGACAAAGCTTATCCATCGCCAGCTGGGAAATGAGTATTCTTATTCGCTAAAGGCATTGCGCAAGTTGTCGCTGCTGAAAAACGAGGCCAAGGGTGAAGCGACTCAAATGAAACTTCTCGTCGATGGCAACAAGATTGTTGATTTGCTGCCGCCGAGCGCGAAACGAGTCTTCGGATTGGCGATTGATATCGGTACGACCACGCTGGTTTTAAGTCTGGTGGACTTATTGAATGGCGAGGTTGTCCAAACACACTCCTTGCTCAACAATCAGCGACGCTATGGTGCGGATGTGATTTCCCGCATCCAGTACAGTACAGGGAACAATGGCGCAGCTCTACGTTCGAGCATTTGCACAGATATCGTCAATTGTGTCCGTGGTTTCGACGCCCAGACCCGAGCTTTAATCGTCCATGTCGCCATTGCGGGCAATACCACAATGCTACATTTCTTGTTGGGACTGTCTGCGGAATCACTTGGCCGCTATCCTTTCCAACCGGTTACGACAGAATCTCAGCAATTTTCCTTTACGGAGCTGTTCGGCGATACCTCTCTGGATTGTCAGACAACAGTCCTACCTGGAGTGTCTGCTTTTGTGGGAGCCGATGTGGTGGCAGGCATGCTGCAGTGCGGGTTTGCAACCACTACTGAAATTGCCATGCTTATCGATATCGGAACCAATGGTGAGATAGTCATTGGCAATAGAGATAAAATACTCTGTCTGGCAACTGCTGCCGGGCCTGCCTTTGAAGGGGCTAACATAAGCTGCGGAACAGGCAGTATCAGCGGAGCAATAGCCAGTTTCCAGATGTCTGACGGTCAGCCAAGTTATACAACGATTGATGGCGGCGAACCTGTCGGCATTTGTGGTTCAGGTATCATTGACATTATGGCGGCTTGCGTGCGGGAACGAGTGGTAAATGCAACCGGCAAATTTGATCTAGAGCGATTTCCCAATGGAACCCTAGCTATCGCCCAGACGGCGCAGGGAGATTGGATTCATTTTACCCAGAAAGATGTGAGAGAACTGCAACTGGCGAAGGCTGCCATGCGCGCCGGAGCAGAGGTTTTGTTGGAAACTTACGGCTGTCGCTATGACGAGGTTGGTGCAGTGTATTTGGCAGGTAGTTTCGGCAGCCATGTTAACATTGACAGTGCGGTAGCTATCGGCCTTTTGCCTAAAGAACTGCAAACAAAAGTCAAAAGAGTGGGCAACAGTTCGTTGGGCGGAACAATTCAGTATCTCTTAGAACAGTCGAGTCAGCAAACAATTCGCGACTTGCTGGCAGTGTCTACCCATCTCGATTTAGCTGCAGATTCACGCTTCAATGAACAATTTATCGAGCAGATGATGTTCCCTAACCTTGAGTAAACCCTGTGCCGCAGGTCACGGTCTTAAATACGCTATCTGGAGGACGAATAGAAATGATGACTTATCGGGAAAGAATGCTGGCAACTTTGCAAGGTCGTCCGACTGACTGTATCCCGTTTGTGCCGCGCTTGGATTTATGGTATAAAGCGAACAAATATAAGGGAACTCTGCCGGATAAATATCGTAATGCTACTCTAATTCAAATCCTCGACGATTTAGATGTGGGTTATCATTCGGTGACTGCAGACCGTGATCTATTTGACGACTCGACAGATATTGTTGATCGGGCGTTGGGCATTTGGCGTTGCCGCACAAAACCGCATCATCCTAAATTCCGCAACATCAAACGTAACATTTCGTACCAAGGCGATGCGACTATTGTTGAATACTTGACCCCTTATGGCAACATTCGAACAAAGGTTATTTATGATGAATCAATGCGTAAAGCTGGCATAACCCTATCACATGTCAGCGAGCATGCTATTAAGAGCGTCAATGACTATGAGGCAGTTGCCTACATTTTTGAAAACGCGGAGGTTCACCCCAATTACGAAGGTATTGCCCGGCTAAAGGAAGAAGTTGGCGATCGCGCTTTAGTTGTCGGCACCGCCAGCATGGGGGCTTCAGCCATGCACCATATTCTGCACGAGCTCTTGCCTTATGATCTATTCTTCTGTGAGTATCATGACCACTATGATGAATTAGTGCGCCTTGCTGAACGCATGACGCCATATATAAACAAAGTTATTGATGTTGCCATCAATAGCCCGGCGGATATTATCCAGTCAGGAACCAACTATGATGTACAGTTAACCTGGCCGCCATTTGTGAAGAAACACATTGTTCCGTCTTTGGCTGAAACGGCGATGAAATGTCGTGCTGCTGGTAAGTTTCTTCTGAGTCACACTGACGGCGAGAACAAGGGGCTGCTACCCCATTTTCTTGCCGGTCAGATCGACATTGCGGATTCTGTCTGCCCGGCGCCCATGACTTCGCTGACACTGAAAGAGATCAGAACAGTATTTGATGGTAAGATAACCATCTGGGGCGGCATTCCGTCAGTCTCGGTATTGGAAAATTCCATGACCGACTACGAGTTTGATGCATTCTTGGATGATTTGTTTGTGCAGATAGGAGCCGGTGATCACTTGATTCTGAGCATTGCCGATACGGCGCCGCCTGGCATGAAGTTCTCCCGGCTAGAACGAATCGCTAAATTGGCTAAAGAATTCGGTCCGGTAAATCAGTAATGGTGATGCGACTATGTTACGGTTGGTGGTGATTTTAATGACAGATACCAATAAAGATATGTTAAACGGCAGTATTACTAAAGCAATTACGATTCTTAACTGCTTTTCCTATGATAAGACGAGACTGCGGCTAAAGGATATCAGCCAGATGACAGGAATTAACCAGGCGACCGCCCACCGCATGCTCAACACATTAAAAGAGTTTAATTTGGTTGAACAAAATGAATCTAGCTACTCGCTGGGCAGAGGATTTCTAAAGTATGAAGGCATTGTTCTCAACTCCATCGAAATTCGACGCATCGGGTTGCCATATCTGGAGGAATTATCGAACTCGCTGCGCGTCAACGTGAATCTGGCTATCCTCGATGAGAAGGAAGTGGTATATGTAGCTAGAGCCGAGACCCCGTACTCTTCTTACGCTTATTTTCACATCGGTATGAGACGGCCGATCCATTGTACGGCGTTAGGCAAGGTTTTGACCTGCAAGTCGCCTGAGATCGCCAGGGAAGTGATTCGCCAAGGAGTAACTCGTTTGACTATGAACACGTTTACTGACGAGGTCGAGTTCCTGGAAGAACTGGAGAAGGTGCGTTTGCAAGGCTACGCAGTTGACTTTGAAGAATTGAGCAACGGGATTAACTGTGTAGCTGTGCCGATTCGTAATGCCAGTGGCGAGATTGTTGCTGCGATTAGTATCTCAGGGCCAACTAGCAAATACCCTCGCGAAAAAATTTTAGAATATGTGCCAGGCTTAATGAATTGTGCGAATCGGATATCAGCCCGCATGGGCGCCCGGGGTAATTGGTAGAGTGAAAAGGAGAGTTGAAGATGAGTAAAGCAACAGCAAATAAGACCATGTTTAAGCCTTACGGAATTATTCCGGCAGTTGTTACTCCGCTTACTCAGGAAGGGAATTTTAGCGAACCTGCCATGCGAAAGTTAGTTAACTTTTTGATTGACGGCGGGGTGCATGGGCTTTTCATCACTGGAACGACCGGTGAGTTCTACGGACTAACGCCAGAAGAAAAACGGGAGATTTTTTCAGTTACTCTCGACGCGGCAAACGGCAGGGTGCCAGTGTATGCCGGAACGAATGGAATCACAACCCGGGAGAGTATCATACTGACCCAATTGGCCGAGGACTGCGGCATTGATGCGGTATCTGTTCTAACGCCGATGTTCATTACTCCGAACCAGGATCAGCTTATCGAACACTACAAAGCCGTTGCAGCCAGCACGTCGCTTCCTGTGCTGCTCTACAACAATCCTCCCAAAACTGGTGTGAATCTTGCCGCGCCAACAGTAGCGAAACTGGCGGAAGTCCCTAATATCGTCAGTATCAAAGACTCGTGTGGCGACTTGACCCTAACAGCCGAGTATATTCGCCTGACGCAGGGTCGGGATGACTTTAATGTACTGATGGGGCGCGACACGCTGATTTATGGCGCGCTATGCTATGGAGCGGCTGGTTCGATCGCATCCTGCGCTAACGTCGCCCCTCGGCTATGCGCCGATATCTATGATAAATTCATGGCAGGCGATTTGAAAGGATCATTAGAAGCACAGTTCACTCTGGCGCCTTTACGCCATGCCTTTGCCATCGGCACATTCCCGGCGGTTATTAAAGAGTCGTTGGCTCTGCTTGGCATTGATGTAGGACCTTGCATGGCGCCGGTAGGTCCGATGACACAGGAAGAGCGTAGTAAACTCCGTCAGGTACTGATTGGAATGGGACTGTTACAGTAATGAGCATTGTCAAAGAAATATTGCAGAATGTGGCATTGCCGAAAATGATTCCTATTCGCCAGCGGTTTTCGGCGGTTGAACTTGCCGATCCGGCTGCAACGCTCAGACAGCAGATTCGCCGACCGGATATCAGTAATCGCATCCGCAAAGGCATGAAGATCGCTGTGGCTGTCGGCAGCCGCGGCATGGCGGAAATTCCGTTAATTGCTCGGGTGGTTATTGAAGAGATCAGACGGCTTGGAGCCATTCCCTTTATTGTGCCAGCTATGGGCAGCCATGGCGGCGCCACCGCTGAAGGACAAAAACAGGTGCTGGCCAGTCTCGGCGTAACCGAGGAGACTGCTGGCTGTCCGATCATCTCCTCCATGGACGTTGTCGAACTTGGGGTTCTTGACAATGGTTTGGCGGTACTGATGGATAAACAAGCCAGCCAAGCGGATGGCATTATTGTGATCAATCGGGTTAAGGCGCACAATGCATTCAGCGGTCCGGTTGAGAGCGGCTTGACCAAGATCATCGCCATTGGTCTTGGCAAGCAAAAAGGCGCTGATTCCTGTCATACTTATGGCTTTAACCACATGGCTGACATGATTGTTGCAATGACCAAAATCAAACTAAAACGCATGCCGTTTTTGTTCGGTATTGGCACAGTCGAAAACGCCTATGACCGGATTGCTAAGATTGAAGTTGTACCTTCAGAAGCAATTATCGAGGCGGATAAGCGGCTACTGAGCGAAGCAAAAGCGAATATGCCCAAGTTACTGCTGCAACCAGTCGATGTGCTGATTGTCGACCAACTAGGAAAAGAATTCTCTGGCGGCGGCATGGATTCTCATACTATTGGGCGAGCTGCGACGACTTGCGTCTTTCCCGCCGCTCTGCCGCCCAAACGGCTGGTGGTGCTGGATATTACCAACAACAGTCACGGCAATGCCTGCGGCATGGGCTTAGCCGACCTAACTACACGCCGGCTGTTTGACAAAATTAATTTTGACTTTACATATGCTAACAACTTGACATCGACAGCGACCGAATCTGGCCGGATTCCATTAATCATGGATAACGACCAGCTTGCTATTCAGGGGGCGGTGAAAACATGCAATGTTCCAGATATCAGCAAACTCCGCATGATGCGAATTCCTAATAGTCTGCATCTGGAGCGAGCGTTCGTTTCTGAATCAATGCTAGCCGAGGCGCAAGCCTGCGCTGACATAACAATTGTCGGTCAAGCTGCCGAAATGGCGTTTGACGAAGCAGGCAATCTCGGCGACCTCGGATTTAATACTTGGAGGGCAGAAGACAATGAGCATTGACCGATTGCCATTCCCGGCTAAAGTATTTCGCGGTTCGGATGCTATTCGCCTACACTTAGGTGCGGCCTGTAAACCAAGCGGCACGAAAGGGTTTGTCATCGGCGGCAAAACGGCTTTGTCCAAGACGCAGGAAAATATTTTTGCCAGTCTTAAGGAGTCAGGCGTACAAACCATAGCAGTCGCATGGTATGGCGGCGAAGTTACTAAAGAGAACATTAGTAAACTGGCCAAACAGGCGGTTGAGCAGTCGGCTGACTTTATCCTTGCGGTAGGCGGCGGCAAAGCTCTCGACACAGGTAAGGCAGTTGCGGCGGAATGCCGCTTGCCGATAATCACTGTACCGACAATTGCCGCTACTTGTGCAGCAGCTACGCCTCTAACAGTGCTGTACAATGTAAAAGGCGAGTTTGCTGGCAATTTATTTTTGGAAGATTGCCCGGCCGCTATAGTCATTGACACAGAAGTTATTCTCGGTGCCCCAGCTATGTGGCTAATTGCAGGTATGGGCGACACCTTGGCGAAAATGTATGAATTACGGGCGGCTGCAGTGCGCCTGCCAGCTAACAGTATTACGATCTCGGCTGTTAGCAATGGGCAAATTTGCTATAATATCATCCAGCGCTTTGGTGGTGAAGCCCGTAAATCGGTAGAGAGAAAAACCCTTAGTAGTGAGTTTGCCTCTGTAGTGGATGCGATTATCCTGCTCGCCGGTTTATCTTCGATTTTTGGCGGTGATACATTGCGCAATGCCGCCGCCCACGCTATCTATAATGGTCTTACCAAAATTCCGGCTACCCACCAGGTTGCGCATGGTTCAATTGTCGGTTATGGGAACCTGTGTCTGCTGGCATTAGAAGACCGCTCAGACGACGAACTCATCGATGAGATCAAGCTTGCAGCCTGTTGCGGCATTCCGACGATGATTAGTCAGATTGCCGATCTTTCGGCAGATGAGCTGGCTATCGCCGCTCAGGCGGCTGTCGAGGCTAAAGCGATGTCGTGCATGCCCTTTGCAGTTAGCGCCGAAATGGTAATCAAGGCGATGCGCAGGGTTGACAAGCTAGCTGCTGCGTGTTTAGGGTAGGGAGATTAAGGGTCAGGCTAATAGAGTAAGAAGCTCGCTCCTGCATTTGGCGGAGGTGAGCTTCTTTGCTTTATACTTAAAGCTAACTATTTAATAATTCTAAATTGTATGTATATTAAACGATTGACGCTATATGTCTTGCATCTTATAATTGGTGTAAATTAATCTTTGTATTGGAGGCTCCACAATGCAAAATTCGGATCAGCAGATTTTGGAACAGTACGTCAATGTATTGTCCGGGTTAAATGATATGCAGATGGCCGATGTTGGAGTTTGCATTTCAAATCTAGAAACATATATTTTTTACCGGCCGTCCCGTACCCTGGATTTGCGGGTAAAACCAGGTGATGCTGTTAAACCTGGCAGTGCATTGTATCGCGCTATCCACGAAAAACGCCGGATTGTTGTCCAAATGGATGCCTCACTATACGGGGTTCCTTATGTGGGTATTGGCAGTCCAATTTATAATGAAGCGAAACAGGTTATTGGCGCTATTACTATATCTGAGGCCACCGCTCGTTATGAGTTGCTAAAAGAAGCTTCGGTACAGATTGGCTCGAACATCGCGACAATTGCTAGCACATCTGAGGAGATATCGGCTCAGACGGAAGAAATTGCCGCTGCTAGCCGTACTTTGACGGCAACGTTGGAAACCTCGCAAACGCGGGTTAAAGAGACCGACCAAGTGTTAGGGTTTATCAAGTCGATAGCCGGACAAACCAACTTGCTGGGATTAAATGCCGCCATTGAGGCCGCGCGGGTGGGTGATCAAGGGAGAGGCTTTGGAGTGGTTGCCGAAGAGATCCGAAAGCTGTCCGGGACGACGGCTGAATCGATAAAAAGCATCGAAAGTATCATTAAATCTGTGCAGGAAGACAATGCTTCAACCAGGACGCAAATGCTGCAAATCGCTTCGATGATTTCGCAAATTGCCAGCGCCATTACACAAGTAGCAGAGTCGACGCAAGAATTGAATGATATGTCGCGCAAATTAAACGGCCTAGCTGAAGAGTTAATCACGGTAGCTGGTTAAGAAAGTTTGTCAATAAAGAAAAGAGTCACCAGGCAATTAACCTAGTGACTCTTTTTGATGTGTAAATGTTGCGTCAAGGCTTATTACTTTTTCAAGAATAGATAAGCCCGGTGAGATAATGCAGCTACCCAAGCAATAGACGAAACGGCGAGAAACATAGCTACCTGATTATTCACTCGAATGCACCTCCAACAATATGAGGCGGACATCCGGTTAGTGAGAGTTTCGCGGGGCGGTATCAAAACCAGTCAAGATTTCTTGCAATTTTCTTTTTTCGAAAATTGCAGTCCTCCTGACAATGCCGTGAAGCCCATGCTGGTTGGTTGGCCGAGTATGTATACATTATACTCTGCACTGGAAAGATTATCAATAGAGCTTGATTATTTTTTCCGGAAATCCGCTAGAATCTTCGGGTTTAATCTTAGAAAGGACTGACGGTTACTTCATCTGAGGAATGGAATTCATATAAACTTTACCTGAATCAAGTCTTCTTTATCCTTCTAGCGGACATACTATTCGTGAGTCTCTTTGCGATTCGAAAGGAGTGTCCGGTTGGTGAATGTAGGCAGCCAGGGGGTAAACCAGAATTTGTTGAGGAAGATACTGGACGGTGTTTTTCTCGCCATACAGATAGCGTTGATGCTGGGGCTTGCGAACCAAGGATATCCTGCTTTTATCCGCAGCGTCGCGGCGACAACTGTTGCTTGGTTTGCTTACGTTTGGCTCGAGTCTAGGTGCTTTTTCTCCATAAGCAATTATGTACGGACAGCTGTTATGCTAACTATCGTTTTTGACAGCTTTTTTGGCTATTATCTTGGCTATTATGTTACGTCAACGATATTTGATAAACTGCTGCATATTTTTGGGGCCTATGCATTCTCTCTGTTTGCTTATGTATTAGTGGTACAGCGATTGAGTTCTCCGCTGCCGCACATTCTAAATTGTATTTTGATTATTTCACTAGGCATAAGCTTAGGCGCACTATATGAAATTGCGGAATTTCTGGTTGATAGCTTCGGTAATCCAGTATTACCAGGCCAACCAAGCCTGCTTGATACTGACTTGGATTTAATCTGTGATACAGTTGGCGCTATACTAGCTGCGATTCATTTTCAGTACGCAGAGTTTGTTAATAGGCATCCCTATCGCTTTTAAGTCTGGGGGGAAAAAAAGAGTCACTAGGTTGTCCTAGTGACTCTTTTGATGTACAATTGCTACGTCTAGTCTTGTTCTTTTTCGAGAAGTTTGTAAGCACGGCGAGATAATACAACCGTCCATACAATCGAGACGAGAGCGAGAAGAGAAATCTCTTGAACAGTCACTCGAATGCACCTCCATAAATTGAGGCGGACATCCGGTTAGTGAGAGCTTCTCGGGGCGGAATTAAATCCAGCCAAGATTTCTTGCCTCTTTCTTTTTTCTTCGAAAGATGCGGTCCTCCTGGCATCACCGTAAAGCCCATTCTGGTTGGTTGGCCGAGTATGTATACATTGTACTATCGGTCAACAGGAATTACAAGTATTTCTTTTGGAGAATGAGAGCTATAATAAAACCATATATACCGGAATTGCTAACATAGCGGCAAGAGTTGTCACCGAAGTCATTACTGCGGCGTACTCCGCATCGGCGTCATAGATTTTAGCGAGGATGGCGGTCTGTGTCATGGCAGGCATAGCTGATTGGATAACAAAGACCTTTTTCATTAAATCAGGGATAGGAAAAAAAGACGCAACCAAAAGAATGGCTAGCGGTGAAATAATGAATCGACCGATAAGCAAGGCGAACATGTCTTTGCTGAATTTAATTTCCCGCAAGTTAGAACTGTAGATGATGATGCCAATAAACAACATTGATAGAGGCGTTGTCATGCTACCTAGATTTTTAAACGTATGTGCCAAAACATCGGGTAACGGTATTTGCGCTAAAATCAAAATTGTAGCAATCGTAAATGCAGTTAATGGGGGAGAAAATAGGTTTTTCAGCGTAGTTAAACTAAAAATAGGGGTTCCCGATAGTTTTCCGTCTGTGCTGATCGAATAGGCGCCTAAGGTCCAGAAGAGAGCCGCGTTCGCTAAAAAGTATAGGAGCACAAAAGGGACACCGGCATCGCCGAAAAGGGCTAGGTTTACAGGAAGTCCTACAAAGATAGCGCTTGATACAAAAAACATGGAGCGAAAAGTCCCTCGCCGTCCAACAGGGATATTCAGTATAATAGAAAGGACATAGCTGATTACGAAACTAATTAGCATAGCAATAAACGGGACAATAGCGCCAGGCAGCATGGCGAGCAGCTTCTCGCGGCTAAATGTTGTCATCAGATTCCAGGTCATATAGGTAGGTAAGGCAACATAGTTTACCAGGCGCGGCAACAGTTTTTTGCTGTCATCAGTAAACCAGCCTTTATGGGTTAGAAAATAACCGACTGAGACCATGATCATAATTGTTAGTACACCTTGCAACGCATGTAAGAACGACATAGTTCGTCACCTGTTTCATCAATGATTATTCCATTATACCACCTGGCAGATGAAACGGCGATGTTAATCAGAAACAAGGAGACCAAAATGAGAGTTATTATTGACGCTGACGCTTGTCCCAAGGAAGTATTAGTTGGTTGTATAACACTGGCTGAAAGCTATGGATTGGAGATTTTCACGGTGGCCAATTTCAATCATGTAGTAAAGTCGCCCAATCATATTGTAGTTGGTGATAATTCGCAGGAAGCTGATATTAAAATCGCTAATCTTACCCGAGCGGGTGATATTGTCGTGACCCAAGACTGGGGTCTCGCCGCACTGGTGATTGGAAAAGGGGCGGTTTGCTTAAGTCCATCAGGTAGGGAGTATAAGCCGGAGACGATTGAATTCCTACTTGAGGAGCGGGAGGCTAAGGCGAAGTTTCGCCGTGGCGGCAACCGGACGAAAGGGCCTAAGAAGCGGCAAGCAGCCGATGATATCAACTTTCAGGTTGCACTGGAAGAGATTATTTCACGCAAAGGCTAACCTTCTCTGGTACTATGTACATAGGAGATTAATATGAGTCTCCTTGAATTTATTTTTAGGAGGACTATTGTGTATCCAATCATCTTATTTGATCTTGATGGCACGCTGACTGATCCTAAGCCTGGTATCACAAAATGTGTGCAATATGCGCTTGCGAAAATGGGAATCGAAGAGCCTGATTGTGACAAACTGACACCTTTCATCGGGCCGCCGCTTGCAAAGGCATTTATGGAGTTTTATCAGATGGACGAGCAGCAAGCGATACAAGCAATCGAATATTATCGTGAAAGGTTTTCCACAGTCGGTCTATATGAGAATTCGGTATATCCGGGCATCCCTGAATTGCTTGGACAACTGACGGCGAAGGGAAGTAAACTGGTTGTTGCTACTTCAAAGCCTACAGTCTTTTCGGTAAAGATCCTCAACTATTTCTGTCTTAGCTCATACTTTGCCCAGGTGATCGGTAGCAATCTTGATGGCACCCGCGTCGAGAAGAGTGAGGTCATCGCTTTTGCCTTATCTGAGATTGGGAATGTGAACTGTGAGTCTGTTATCATGGTAGGCGATCGTAAACACGATATACTTGGTGCCAAGGCCAATGGCATTGATGCAATCGCGGTTGGCTATGGCTATGGCTCTGAGGAAGAATTGCGGCAAGCTGCTCCGAAACAAATCGTCCAAACGGTAGAGGAACTGGCGGCTACTTTACTTAAATAGTGCAACGTACTTTATACGTTAAGATTCTAAGCCGCAATGCTAAACGCGTTGCGGCTTTTCTTGCGCCGTAAAGCGGATATTTAATATATAAAATCCCTTTGCGTTCTTCGATTCACTTTAACCGATCTTTGTGCTGTACGTTCATGTATTGTGGCGCTCGTATATCGTTAGTGACGCTTGAGTTCAGCGTACAATGGGCGTATCTCAAATATCACCAAAATCGTGCCACAATTTCTTATATTTACTAACGAACGATTGAGTGGTTTATTGAAAAAACGTTCGACAAATTATCGATTATTATGATATATTTCTTATAGACTTCTAAAGCATTTAAATAATCCATCAGGTTCGATGACTTTGTTTGTCAGGAGGAGAACGATGTTCACATTGCGTAGTGTGGCGCAGCCTCAAACGATTGAGGAAGCTTACAAGCTATTGATACAGAAAAGGACAAACGCGATATTGGGCGGTTGTGCTTTCTTGAAATTAGGATCGCAAAGAATTGATACAGGCATAGACCTGACGCATTTAGGACTCAACTTAATTCAGGAGAAAGACGGCTTTATCGAAATTGGTGCGTCAGCCAGTCTGCGAGATCTGGAAACCAATCCGGTTTTAACGCAGCGATTTTCTAGCCTTCTGACCAATGCTACAGCTAATATTATTGGCGTTCAATTTAGGAATCTGGCCACAGTTGGCGCTTCGGTTTTCTCAAAGTATGGGTTTTCCGATATTCTAACCGCTTTGTTGGTATTGGATACACAAGTATTGCTCTATAAGGGCGGTAGAATGAAACTGAGTGAGTTTTTAATGCGCCCTTTCGAACGTGATCTTCTAACAAACGTCTTCATCAAGGCGGATGATTGTCAGGCGGCTTACCAATGTCTGCGGAATTCGGCCAGCGATTATCCGGTCTTGAATGTTGCGGTAGCATGCTCGCAAGATCAGTGGCGCATCGCAGTCGGGGCCAGGCCGGGTAGAGCTGCTCTTGCACTGCAGGCGGCCTCGCTGCTGAACGCGGAGGCTTTATCTGATGCTACTATCGAGCAGGCGGCGAAACTTGCGTCGCTAGAATTGTCCTTTGGCACAAATATGCGCGGTACCGCAGAGTATCGTCGTGCGATGTGTCAAACGCTAGTTAAAAGGGCGATCCGGGAGGCAATTCGATGAAAGTAGAAACTATTCTTAATCAGAAACCAGTGATTCTTGAGGCTGCCAGTGACGAGTTGTTGATCGATAGCTTGCGCAACCATGGGCTGACCGGTGTTCGCCGTGGCTGTGATACCTCCTGCTGCGGGTTGTGTACCGTATGGGTCGATGGAAAGCCGGTATTGTCGTGCACTCTGCTTACGTTTCGGGTTCAGGGAAAGTCAATTGTAACCATTGAAGGTGTGCGCGAAGAAGCCGAGGAATTTGCCAAGATTCTTGCGGCTGAGGGGGCCGAGCAATGCGGCTTCTGCAGCCCAGGCTTCATCATGACCGTCTTAGCAATGAAACGCGAATTAACGGAGATCAATGACGCAGCCATTATTCATTATCTGACAGGAAACCTGTGCCGCTGTACAGGTTATATGGGACAACTTCGGGCTGTGAAAAAGTACCTGGGGGTTGTTGAAGCATGAATACTGTCGGCAAAAGCATACCAAAAATCGATGCAATTCCGATTGCTACCGGCCAACCGGTTTATACAGAGGACCTGGCGCCTGCCAATGCATTAGTTGTCAAGATTTTGCGCAGTCCTCATCCCTTTGCACGGATAAAGGCTATTGATATTTCTAAGGCACTAGCTGTGCCGGGAGTCGAATGCGTCTTTACCCATCAAGATGTTCCCAAAGTACGCTTTACCCTGGCTGGGCAGTCTTATCCAGAGCCTTCACCCTATGATAGATTGATTCTTGATGAATATGTCCGTTATGTCGGCGATGAAGTGGCAATCATTGCCGCAATTGATGAGAAAACCGCGCTGCAGGCAATGAGACTAATTAAAGTCAATTATGAGAAGCTTGAGCCAGTCCTTGACTTTGAGACTGCTCTGGGGCATAGTTCAGTCATTCACTCTGAGTCGGATGTTCACTGTAATTTCGATATTGGCATGGATGCGGCTCGCAATATTGTCTCAACCCACCAGGTACGGGTAGGTGATGTGGAAGCAGAACTTCGGCAGTGCGCGGTTGTGGTGGAGGAAACCTACTACACGCAGGCTCAGGCTCATGCTATGATGGAGACGTTTCGAGCTTTCACACAGTTTGATCACACTGGGCGGCTGGTGGTTGTTACTTCAACGCAAATTCCTTTTCATGTCAGACGGCAATTAGCCCGTGCCCTCCAGATACCTGCAAGTCGAATCAGGGTGATCAAGCCGCGGATTGGCGGCGGTTTTGGCGGTAAGCAAACCGGCGCTGTCGAAATGTTCGCTGCACTGGTTACACTGAAGACTGGCAAACCGGCAAAGATTGTTTACGAGCGTCAAGAAACCTTTAGCTGTACAACTAGCCGACATGCTATGCGTCTCAAGGTTCGGATTGGGGCAGACCCTGAAGGTTATATCCGCGCTATTGACATCCAAGGGCTTTCAGATACAGGCGCCTATGGTGAACACGCATCCACTGTGTTTTCCGTTGCCGGTGATAAGACACTGCCGTTGTATAATAAAACAAAGGCGGTCGCGTTTGGCGGCCATGTCGTCTATACCAATAAAATGCCTGGCGGTGCATTGAGAGGATATGGAGCTACCCAAGGCACCTTTGCTCTTGAGTCAGCTGTCAATAAATTGGCCGAAGTAATGGGTATTGACCCAACCGAGATCAGGTTAAAGAACCTAATTCGCGAAGGCGAATCCAGCCTCGTTTATAAGGGAAAGAAATTGGGCAGCTCGTCTCTTCATCGCTGTATTGAGACAGGCAAGAAGCTAATCCAATGGGATAGCAAATATCCTCGACAAGAATTGCCTAACGGCAAGGTAAGAGCGCTCGGAATGGCGGTTACCATGCAGGGTTCTGGGATCGCGGGTATTGATACTGCCTCTGCTGAAATCAGACTTAATGACGATGGCAACTATACTCTGCTTCTCGGCTCGACCGATATGGGGACAGGCAGTGACACTATTTTGGGTCAGATGGCAGCTGAGGTGCTGGAAACCTCACTGGAAAATATCATCGTAAACGCAGCTGATACTGATATATCTCCCTATGATCCTGGATCGTATGCGTCAAGCACCACCTATGTAACCGGGATGGCAGTTGTCAAAGCATCCGAAGAGCTGAAACGACAAATTATCGAACAAGCAGCACTATTGTTTAACGTCACGGTCAACGAGGTGGCTTTCGATGGCGAGCTGTTACGAACCGCTAGTGACGAGCAGCGAATTTCTCTCCGAAAGCTGTCCGAGCAAATTGTTGTCGGGCCAGGCAAACGGCAGCTTTCCGGTCATGCAAGCTATGGTAGCCCTGTGTCGCCGCCACCGTTTATTGCCGGCTTCGCCGAAGTGGAAGTCGATCCCGAGACGGGTAAGACGGAACTTATTGACTATGTTGCTGTCGTGGATTGCGGAACGGTAATCAATCCTAATTTGGCCAAAGTCCAAGTTGAAGGCGGTATCGTTCAAGGTATTGGTATGGCATTGTTTGAAGACGTAATATATGGTAGCAATGGCAAGTTACAGACAAACAGCTTTATGCAATATAAGATTCCCTGCCGCAAAGATATCGGTTCTATTCGCGTCGCGTTTGAAGAAAGCTATGAGCCTACAGGTCCCTTTGGTGCCAAATCGGTTGGCGAGGTTGTGATCAATACTCCCCAGCCAGCCATCACCCATGCTATCTATAATGCGGTGGGGGCAAATATTACCCGCCTGCCAGCAACGCCGGAGAGAGTCTATATAGCGATGAATCTTCCGGAAACCAAGCAAATAACTGAAGGAAAGACAGGAGTGTAAGCATGCAACAAGAAAAAAACGTTCATCCAGTAGACGAGATTTTACCTCTGGGGAAACTGTGCGCTTATGGTATGCAGCATGTCATGGCCATGTATGCTGGTTGCGTGGCTGTTCCACTCATCATTGCTAATGCGTTAGGCTTATCAAAAGATCAACTGATCTATTTGATTAATGCTGATCTTTTCACAGTTGGCATAGCTACTCTCATTCAATCATTTGGTTTTTTGAATATGGGCTCTAAGCTGCCCGTCGTGCAAGGGGTATCGTTCGCTGCTGTGACGCCAATGATTTTGATTGGCAAGAACTTCGGTATACAAGGTATTTTTGGTTCAGTCATTGTCGCTGGTTTAATCGCTTATCTGATTAGCCCATACTTTGGGCGGCTTATCCGCTTCTTCCCACGAGTCGTTACTGGAACGATCATTACGATCATTGGTATATCGCTTCTACCTGTCGCCGTGCGATGGGCTGGTGGCGGCGTTCCGGGAACGCCAGGATTCGGCAGTGTGCAAAATATTGGTTTAGCACTTACAGTGTTGGTCTTGGTGACGATTTTCTACCGCTACCTGAAAGGATTTTGGAGCAACATTTCTGTCCTGCTGGGATTAATAGTCGGTACGGTAATTGCAGTGGCTTTAGGAATAACCGACTTTTCCCGAGTAGCTTCAGCAGCCTGGTTCGGAGTAGCCACTCCTTTCGCTTTCGGTATGCCGATATTTGATCTGCCGTCTATCCTTTCCTTGACTCTGGTGATGCTAGTCATCATGACTGAGACGACAGGGGACATCATAGCTGTTGGTGAGATTGTCGGCAAACCAGTGAAACAGCAAGACTTAGTGCGCGGCCTGCGGGCTGACGGATTCTCCACCTTGTTGGGCGGGATCATGAATACTTTTCCCTATTCCGCTTTTGCCCAGAACGTCGGCCTGGTCAGCCTAACCGGTGTGCGCAGCCGTTTTGTTATCGTCTCGGCTGGCGTCATTCTGATGTTGCTCGGACTTTTCCCCAAAGCCGCGGCTGTTGTTGCTGCTATTCCGACTCCGGTATTGGGCGGCGCAGGTATTGCCATGTTTGGTATGGTTGCTGCCAGCGGTATTCGTTCTTTGGCGCAAGTAAACTTTGAAGGCAATGGCAATGCTATGATAGTGGCTATCAGTCTTGGGGTTGGTCTGATTCCACTGGCTGTGCCGACATTTTATCAGCATTTCCCGAGTTGGGCGCAGTTGATTTTGCATAGCGGTATTACGGTTGGCAGTTTGCTGGCCGTCCTGTTGAACTTCTGTTTCAATGAAATTGGCAAGAAGACTGTTGTTGCAGAACAAGGACAAACAGAAAATCACTAGCTAGTTAATATTGACGTAAGGACTGACCGGGGTATCCGGTTAGTCCTTTTAAATTTCCAATCTAAATTATATAATGATAGAAAAGAAGGGCAACAGACAGTTGTCTGTTGCCCTTCTTAGGGAATTTGTTATAGCGGGATCAATCCGAACACCACAGCATATGCCAGCCAGAGCAGCGAAATTCCAATTGCAGGCAGCAACGCGTATTTCTGGAAGTCACCGAATTCTACTTTATTCAAGCCAACCAGTAGATACGTGGAGGGAACCAGTGGGCTTAGCAGGTGGCAACCCTGGCCGATGAGGGCGGCGATGCCCATCTGTGGGGCGCTAATACCATAGGTAGAAGCAGCTTTGGCCAGTACTGGTAGAACCCCAAAATAGAAGGCGTCATTAGTTAGGAAGAATGTGCCGGGTAAACTGACTAAAGCGGTAATGAACGCAAAATGCGGACCCATAGAGGCTGGCACAGCGGCGATTAGGGTTTGCGCCATAGCATCAACCATTTTCGTGCCTGACATAATCCCCATGAAGATACCGGCTGCAAATACCATGGCGACAACCGGTATTGCATTAGCTCCGTTAGCGATTATGCGTTCATTTTGTTCTTTAACACTGCGGTAATTAATCAGCAGGGCGAGACCGGTGCCGATCATGAACAGAATGCCTAGTGGCAGGACTTCCTTGATCAAGCAGACCATTAGCAACACTGTCAAACCAAGATTAACCCAGAACATCTGTGGACGTTTCAGCTTTTCTGCATCAGGATCAGAGGAAACCGTCACAGAAGCGGCTGTCTCACCAATTGCTGCAGCAGCTTCTGGGTGTACGCCCAGTCTTGCCCGTTCCTTTTTGCCCCATCTATAGGCAATGAAAATGACCCAGAGAGAGCCGAGAGCCATCGCGGGAATCAGCGGAACAAATACATCGCCAGCTTCGACTTTCAGCGCAGCTAAGACGCGTCCAGTAGGACCGCCCCAGGGGATAATGTTCATGACGCTATTCATCATCAGTACGATCGACGGTAAAATGAGAGGGTGCATCCCGACCCGTCTGTGTACTGCCAGCATCGCGGAGCAGGTTACCATATAGGTAGTTGATCCGTCGCCGTCGAGTGAAACAATCATAGCGAGCAGTGCCGTGCCGACCGCAACTTTGACCGGATCGCCTTTAACAGCTTGCAGAATCTTGTTGATGAGCGGGTCGAACAGACCAGCGTCAATCATTACGCCGAAATACAGAATCGCGAAACAGATCATAATTCCTGTGGGGGCCACTTGTTTCACGCCGTCCCACATCATCTTTCCAAGCTTAGGATTAAATCCTGTTAGAGCAACAGCGAAAATAACCGGGATGAGCATAAGGGCAGTCATTGCCGACATCCGCTTAGACATAATAAGATACATGAAGACGACAACCATTAAAAATCCAGCAATAGCTAATGTGGACATTTCATAGCCTCCTTAATGTCAGTAAAAAAATTGCCATATTGCATACTGATATGAACTTCTCAAAACCTCCCTTCAATAATGTTTCAATTTTCACGCAAATCGATGCCCGTTGACTATGAGGATTTCCTGGCATCAGTATAGAGTGTATAGGGTAATTTGTAAAATTCGAACTATTGATATCTGGCTATCAAGTTTATCTATCTCAATGGCTATGATCTTGTCTTAAGCAAAACAAGACGCTTGTCCCTTTTTATAGGAATCCAAGCGTCTCAGATATAACGTGATTGTTCAGTGCTGTGTGAAGTCTACCGCTTTGATAAAGTCGACAAAGGCTTTCATGACATTTAAGTCCTGGTCTTCTTCATGGTAGATCATCCAGGTGCCGCGCAGGATGGGGTTGCCCTGTTGGTCGGTAAGCATGGTTTTGCGCATTGCTGGAAGATCATGCAGTATTCTGCTAGGCATGATGCCATAGCCCAGACCGTGCTTGACCATCTCCTTGCATGTAGCCAGCTTGTCCACTTCCATACTGATCGTCGGCGGCTGAGAAAAGTTTTCCCGCCACCATTTATCGATCATGGCTTTGATTAGGCCGTCAGTTTGGTAGTTAATGCGCGGCAAATTCGGCAGATTGGCCAGATCAATATCGTCAACAGAAGCAACATAAATCGGTTCCTCGAACAGCAGGTGTTTCTGACTTTGCCAACCGTAGTCGGCACTGACGAAGCCGATGTGAACCTCCTGGTTAAATACAGTGTTGAAGATATCTTTTGTCCAATTTGTATGAACACTAAATTCAACATTTGGATATTGCTGCTTGAACTGTTTGAGCAGTGGCGGCAGCGTGAAGGCGGTAAAATAACTCGATGCTCCCAGGCGTAGGGTTCCCATAACAGAAGCGTCGAGATTTAACACTTGTTCTTTGATTCGGCGAAATTTTAGTAACATTTCTGTAGAGGATTTAGCAAGGTACTCACCTTGCGGGGTAAATTGCACGCCTTTACTGGTACGGTTAACAATAGTAATGCCGAATTCTTTTTCAATTTGCCGCAACCGAGCTGTTAAGGCGGGCTGGGATATAAATAACGAATGGGCGGTTTTAGTGATATTCTTTTGCTCATAGAGGACTTCGAGGATTAACCAATCCCGAATTTCCATCAGGTCACCTCCTGCAAGTTAGTCCTTTTCGCTGTATTCGCAGTGGAGAGTAGATTCTCCTGTTTTGATTTGCCTTTCCGTCGTTATTCAATTTTTCTATTGTTAAGCATCGCAGAATTGTATTTTATGTTTTTCAGAAAATTAGCTATAATACGCACAGTGGTAAAAATAGAGTAAGTCTGTGGATCTCTGCAGGCAGAGTCATTGATAAATATGGCAACAGGAGGAGAAAAATATGGGGAAAATCATGCAAGCGGCACAGGCCGGGACGATTGAGTCGTCTGATATTCTGATTGCGTTGTCACCGGCAGAGGCAGGCAGCGGCATCCGCATTGAACTGGTCAGCCCGACCAGTAAGCAGTATGGCGCGAAAATGAAGGCTGTTATCACGCAAACACTCCTTGCTAACGGAGTTGAGGACGCACTGGTTCATGCCAATGACAAAGGTGCGCTGGATTATACAATTGAAGCCCGGACTTTGACTGCTCTTGAGCGGGCAGCCGGACTGAGGGGGTAGGAAAATGCAGCAAACAAAGTTACGCAGGGCAATGATGTTCATGCCTGGCAACAATCCCGCGATGTTACAAAGCGCAGGTATCTATGGAGCGGACACGGTTATATTTGATCTTGAGGACGCGGTAGCTATCACTGAGAAAGATGCCGCCCGTCATTTAGTCCATAATGCAATCAAGCAGCTTCGCTATCCGTGCGAGGTTGCGGTTCGCATCAATCATATCCAGACCCCTTTCGGTCTGGATGATTTGCGAGTGGTCCTGCCGGCAAAGCCTGACCTGATCCGTCTGCCGAAGGCAGAGACAGCAGAGGATATTCAAGAAATCGACAGGATCATCACCAAGGCTGAACAGGAGCAGGGATTCCCTGCGGGTTGTATCCGGATGATGGCAGCAATTGAAACCGCCAAGGGCTTAATGAATGCCTACCAGATCGCAACCGCTAGCCCGAGAATGGTTGCTCTGGCCATCGGCGGCGAGGATTTCATCGCTGATTTGCGGACTAGTCGCAGCAAGGAAGGTCATGAACTGTTTGTCGCCAGATCGCAATTGGTGCTGGCGGCGCGTGCGGCCGGGTTGATGGTGATTGATTCAGTTTTCACCGATGCGAATGATGAAGTTACCTTTATTGCTGAAACAAAGATGATTAAGCAACTCGGTTTTGACGGCAAATCGGTAATCAATCCGCGGCAAATCCGGATCGTGCAGGAGATATTTACCCCCACTGAGAAGGAAATTTTGCATGCGGAAAGGGTTCTGGCTGCCTATAAAGAAGCACTGGAACGCAAATCAGGAGTTATTGCGCTGGATGGCAAAATGATCGATACGCCGATTGTAACGCGGGCTGAACGCGTATTGGCTTACGCTGCCGCCGTTAGGCGATAAAAGGGGAGGGGATTGTTATGAAGAATGCAGTTGGAAGAATCATACCAGATGTGATAAAAGGGTTTAAGACAGTCCGTCCCTATGCGGGTCCTTTCGCGTTTACGCCTGAAGGCCGGATGGCAGGGGCGAAGATCCGGTCGCAGCGGCCAGGATCAGACAAGGTGCTGGAGTCGATCAGTCAGGCAATTGACGCCGCCGGGTTAAAGGATGGGATGACAATCTCATTTCATCATCACTTCCGCAATGGAGACTATGTTCTTAATCAAGTGATTGAGGCAATTGCCCGCAAGAATATTAAAGACCTGACTTTAGCGCCCAGTTCGTTGAATGATATCAATGACGCCATCTTGCCCTATATTGAACAAGGGGTTATCACTGCGGTGGAAACCAGCGGCGCCCGGGGCAAGCTGGGGAAACTTCTGACTTCAGGCAAACTGTCGCGACCGGCTATCATCCGCTCACACGGCGGACGGGCGAGAGCTATTGAATGCGGTGAACTGCATATCGATGTCGCGTTTATTGGCGCGCCTTGTTGTGACCGCTATGGCAATATGAATGGAATCAACGGCAAATCAGCGTGTGGTTCACTAGGCTATGCGATGGTTGACGCCGCCTATGCTGACAAGGTGATTGCCATTACCGATAATCTGGTTCCATATCCGGTTCGTCCGATTAGTATTCCGCAAACTCAGGTAGATTATATCGTTGTGATGGACAGCATCGGCGATCCGGCAGGCATCGCTTCCGGCGCTCTGCGCATTAGCCGCAATCCGCGTGAACTGTTAATCGCTGAGTACGCGGCCGGAGTGATTGAACACTCGGGCTATTTTAAGGATGGCTACTCGCTGCAGTTGGGCAGCGGTGGCGCTTCGCTGGCAACGGCAAAGTTTATTCGGGAAAAGATGATTCAACAAAATATTAAGGCAAGCTTTGGTGTAGGCGGCATTACGGCGCCATTTGTGCAAATGCTGGAAGAAGGTTTGATTGAAACAATTTTTGATACGCAGGATTTTGACCTTCCGTCTATCGAATCATTGAAGAATAATCCCAGGCATCTGGAAATGTCTGCTTCTTATTACGCTAATCCCCATTGCGGTGGACCGATTGTCAACAATTTGGATGTTGTCATTCTCAGCGCAACCGAAGTTGACGTTGACTTTAATGTCAATGTCATCACCGATTCCAATGGAGTAATCATGGGTGCTTCAGGCGGACATTCAGACACTGCCGCTGGCGCCAATTTGGCGATCGTTGTTGCACCGTTGCTGCGGGGCAGATTGCCGATGGTTATCGACGAAGTGAATACCATCGTAACACCGGGTGAGACTGTTGATGTCATTATTACTGAACGCGGCATCGCCGTTAATCCGAGGCGGACAGATTTGATCAATAATCTTAAAGGAACCGGACTGCCGGTTATGAGTATCCACGATTTGCAACAAATTGCCTACGATCTGGCAGGCAAACCTGAGCCTATTGAAGTTAGCGATGAAGTGGTTGCTGTTATTGAATATCGCGATGGCTCAGTGATTGATGTTGTACGCAAACCTATCTAAAGCCTGGTATTTTAGAATCTGAGGTGAGTGCATGCACGAACTCAAGTTGAACGACATACTGGCGGCGAAAGAGCGGCGGGCTGCGATTCGGGAAGAACTGAGGCTTTTGCATGCAATGCCTATTATCAGCATATCGCTGAATATCCCAGGGGCTGTGAAAGACAGTGAGCAAATCCGCGCCGTCTTTTGTCAGGCGGTTGATTCCTTTCGGACACAGGTGACTGCTAAGGGCTGGCGAATTGTCGAAGAGCGGATAGTGTATCCAAAGACAGGCCCGTTTGCCGTTATCGCCGTTAACGGAGAGTCGACTGAACTGAAGCAGATCTGCGTTGCCATCGAGACAACAAGTGATTCTGCGCGTCTCTATGATATTGATGTATTTGCTGCGGGCGGCGAACAAATATCTCGCAATAATTTCGGACTACCTGAACGTACCTGCTTTATCTGTGAAAAGCAAGCCGTAACTTGCATGCGAGAGCGGAATCACCATATTGATGAATTGATGCAAACTGTCAACAGAAGGCTAGCAATTTCTGCTGCAGAGCAAACGAACCCCTGGCCAAAGGCGGTCTGGAATATTGGCGCGTGGGCGGTGGAAGCGATGCTGATGGAGGCGGCTTGCACCCCTTCTCCGGGACTAGTCGACACCGATAATTCCGGTGCTCACCAGGATATGGACTTTTTTACATTTATCAAGAGTAGCAGCGCGTTAACCGGAGCTATGCTGCGCTGCGCAGTGGCGGGCTGGAATCACAGGGAAGGCGATGCTGATCTTTTGCCAGTTCTTCGCCAGATTGGTATCGAAGGCGAACACGCCATGTTCAGGGTGACCCAGGACGTAAATACACAAAAAGGGTTACTGTTTCTGCTGGGGATTCTGTCTGCCGCTGCAGCCATGAGCATCCGGCAGGACGCAAGAACGCGAGCAACAGACATCTTTTCGCGTGTTTCGACGATTTGCGAAGGAATTGTTGAACGTGAGCTTGGCAAGCTGCATCTGGGAAAACAGCCGGCACAGCTGACGGCGGGAGAGCGACTGTACCTCGAACAGGGAGTTACCGGTATTCGCGGTGAGATGGAGAAAGGACTTCCCAGCATCCAGTCGTATGGGTTGCCTGCGCTACGGCAGGCTTTAGAGCATGGCTTGACGCTGAACGACTCGTTAGTGCATAGCCTAATCCATCTAATGCTTGGTGTTGAAGATTCCACTGTGCTCAATCGTCATGGCATGAGCGGCTTGCTGGTTGTAAAACAAGAAGCGCAGCAAGCAATCAACGCCGGCGGGATGTTGACAGCGGTAGGCAGAGAACGCATTTTGGCAATGGATAAGCTATTCATAACTAAAAATATCAGCCCAGGAGGAACGGCCGACTTACTTGCAGCTACTTACTTCGTTCATTTGCTCTTTACGCGAGCGGTTAGTAGATGATTTCTAGTACCAGGAAAATCACCAAAGCCTCCGACATTAGAAACCACCTGGAGAGTACCCGGACTTTTTCCCCGGTGAACCCGTTAATAAGGCGGTGTAACCATGTTTAACGATGTAAAAATCGAGATCGTCAATCTTGCAAATACTCGCCAATTCAGAGAAGTCCAGGACTTTCTCGCTCAGTTTGATTTAACATTTGATGCCGATGTTGAATACACCGTCCTAGCGCGGCTGACTGAAAAGATGGTTGGCACTGGTTCATTCAAAGGCGAGATATTGCGAAATATTGCTATCGATGAGAATCTTCAAGGATTAGGACTGACAGCGACGATTGTTTCGGCATTGATGCAGGAGCAATCCCGCCGGGGCAGGATGCATTACTTTGTGTTTACCAAGCCAAGCAAAGCCCATCTGTTTGCCAACTTAGGTTTTACCGAGATCGTCCGCGCCGAACCCTATGTTGTGTTGCTGGAAACAGGACTAGGCTCTATTGAAGGCTACTGTAAAGAGGTCGAAATCGCGGCAGCCCACCTACCAGGCGAGCGGGCAGCAATTGTTGTCAATTGCAATCCGTTTACGAAAGGGCATCAAGCTCTTATTGAAAAAGCGGCTGGAGAAAATGCGGCGGTGATTGTCTTTGTCGTCAGTGAAGAATGTTCGCTGTTTCCTTTTGCTGACCGGTTAAAGTTGGTCAAAGCCGGTGCGACCCATTTGCCCAATGTAGCGGTCGTGCCCGCTGGTAAATATATCATCTCGGCGGCGACCTTCCCAACCTATTTTACTCGTGATGAGGACGCGGTTGTAGCACAAGCTCGGCTTGACATTACGTTGTTTGCAACCCAGATCGCCCGACGTCTTCATATCAATAGCCGTTACATGGGGCAAGAGCCGTACTGTCAGGTAACTAATGCCTATAATCAAGCTATGCTCGATATTCTCCCAGCTCATGGTATCAGCGTCAAAGTCATGGAACGCGTACAGGTGGCTGGTGAGATCGTCAGCGCATCTAAGGTTCGGGAGATGATCAAACGTGATGACTGGGAAGGAATACAAAGTTTGGTGCCCGAGACTACCTATGACTATCTGGTCTCTGATGAAACAAAGCCAATCTTGGCCAAAATCAGGTCGACAGATTCCCGGCATTAGCCGTGAATAGACATCTACTCTAAGATTTTTCGCTCTTTGTGGTTGCTAGTGCAGTTGGTGTGTCGTTTGTGCTATCGTACCCCATACTTTCTGAAAAGACCGCCATTCGGCGGTCTTTTCAGACCGTGTACGCCCGGCATGGGCGTCATCCATAGTGTGAAAGTCCTGAACGGCTGGCGAGCGCCTACCGTTAGCCAAGAGCAAGGGTTTCTGCCGCAGGAGGAGTCGCTTTTCGTTGCCGAAAGAGGAATAGACTTATCTATCCCGGTATGATATAATTCTTTCTTAGGGTCGTGGTGGCTTTACGATGTAGCCGTAGGCCTAAAAAATGGGAAAGACGGTAGTGTGAATGATTAGTACAAATGGATTGACTCTGCAATTTGGCAAGAGAAATTTGTTTAAGGACGTCAATATAAAATTTACGCCTGGTAATTGTTATGGACTGATCGGTGCGAACGGAACAGGTAAGTCTACCTTTTTGAAGGTTTTATCTGGTGAAGTGGAGCCGACAAAAGGCGATGTGGTCATTACTCCCGGCGAACGGCTGGCGGTATTAAAGCAGGATCATTATGAATTCGACGAATTTGATGTTCTAAAAACTGTTATTATGGGCCACGCCAGACTGTATGCTATCATGGAGGAGAAGGACGCGCTGTATGCTAAACCAGATTTCTCTGATGAAGATGGAATCAGAGCATCTGAGCTAGAATGCGAGTTCGCAGAACTTGATGGCTGGAATGCAGAGGTTGAGGCGGCCCGAATGCTAAACGGGCTAGGAATTACCGAACAACTACATGGCCAGAAGATGGCAGATTTGAGTGGTAATGAAAAAGTGCGAGTGCTGTTGGCTCAGGCGCTTTTTGGCAACCCGGACATACTGCTGCTTGATGAACCGACAAACCATCTGGATATTCAGTCAATCAACTGGCTTGAGGATTTCTTATACGATTTCCCTAACACGGTCATCGTTGTTTCTCATGATCGCCACTTTTTAAATAAGGTCTGTACTCATATCGCCGATATCGATTTTGAAAACATCCAATTATATGTTGGCAACTACGACTTTTGGCTTGAATCTAGCCAGTTGGCTCTGCAGTTGGCCAAAGACGCTAATAAGAGAAAAGAAGATAAAGCTAAAGAGTTGCAAGCCTTTATTCAACGCTTTAGTGCCAATGCCTCAAAATCTAAGCAGGCAACCTCGCGCAAGAAGCAATTGGAAAAGCTGACTCTTGATGACATCAAACCTTCTTCTCGCCGCTATCCGTATATTGCATTTAAGTCAGACCGGGAAGCCGGGGCGCAACTGTTGACTGTCGAGAATCTTTGCAAACAAGTGGATGGCGAAACAGTCCTCTCTGATGTGAGCTTTACAGTGACTAAAGGTGATAAGATTGCCTTTGTTGGACCTGATGGACTGGCTAAGACCACGTTGTTTAGAATTTTAGTTGATGAGTTGACTCCTGATAGTGGTGAGTTCCGCTGGGGAGTAACCACATCACAGACATATTTCCCTAAGGATAATTCCAGCTTCTTTGATGGGGTCGAACTGAACCTGGTCGATTGGCTGAGACAATTTTCCCGTGATCAGGAAGAGACCTTTATTCGCGGCTACTTGGGAAGAATGCTATTTGCGGGTGAGGAAAGCCAAAAGGAAGCAAATGTGCTCTCCGGCGGCGAGAAAGTCCGCTGCATGCTGGCCCGGATGATGCTCAGCGGCGCCAATGTCCTGTTGCTCGACGAACCAACTAATCATCTGGATTTGGAGTCAATTACTTCGCTCAATAATGGCTTGATGAGTTTTGACGGTACGATACTGTTTGTCTCCCACGACCATCAGTTTATCCAGACAGTAGCGAATCGGATTATTGAAATTACACCCGAAGGTGTAATTGACCGCCGCATGACGTATGATGAATATTTGGAGGGTAAGGCAGCCGGACGTATTGCCTAAGCCTAAGTTAGTTTGCTCTTTACTCCGCTACTTTCTTCTGTGGCTGAGTCATTCTGTCTATCTAAAGCCGCCGCTTGGCGGTTTCTTTTTTTGTAGAGATAACTGACTATTTAAATATGCTGTTGCGGTCGGATTGGGGAATGATTTAGCGGTTGAATATCGAGGCGGCAAGTTTAAGTCTGGAAACTTCTATGACATTAGATAGTTTATGGTAAATCCAGCCATCAGGAATTTAATCTTATCCATAAGAATCATCCTAGTTTGTCGGCTGTAGTTGGTTAGGACGCATATTTTGGAAGCTGGATTTTCACGGAAGTTAGCTAAAGACACTGATCTTAATGTCTCATATACACGTCGAAAGTCTGTCTCCCTTCAACAAATGAGCATATGTGTTTGAAGGGAGAATTTTTTTTGGAAAAAAGGGAAAATTCAGTTGTTGGCGAATCTTTACTTGTTACATATAACGGAAGGACGGTGTTGCATTTGACCGCTTCAAGACAGCTAGGTATGTACCATGATAGTTATTTATTTATGTACGTTCTGATGGTGGTTGCATTCGCGATTTTTGCTAAGGGGATGTATGACCGTTACCGACTATGGCAGCTCGGTGTGCCTGAGGATCGATTGAAGCACGGCAAGATTGGACTTATTCGTTTCTTTTCCCATAGTTTTGGTCACCTGCGACTCTTACGGGAGACGTATCCTGGAGTAATGCACTGGTTTTTCTTTTGGTCGTTTGCTGCTTTTACTCTCGGGACTTTGTCCATTGCGGCTACCGAAGATTTAAAAATTCCCTTGTTTCAAGGTGCGTACTATCTAATATTGTCTTTGATCATGGATTTACTTGGCTTGGGTGCGATGATTGCCATCGGCATGGCACTTTGGCGCCGCTATGGCAATAAGCCGGAAGGAATCGACAATACGCCAGACGATCTCATCTCATTGCTGCTGATAGGAGCCATTTTGGTGACCGGCTTCATGTTGGAGGGGCTGAGGATTGCCTTCGCTGGCGACCTCTGGGTGGCATGGAATCCCGTCGGTGCATCCTTTGCAGCCTTGTTTACAGGTTCAGAGCCTGCGGGTTTACGCTCGATGCATCGTGCGGTGTGGTGGATTCACCTGTTAATGAGCTTTGGCCTTATCGCCTATATTCCCTATTCCAAGCTGTTCCATTTGATCACTGGGCCGATGAATCAGATTCTTGCTAAGGGACGAGCGGCGCAGAGTCTATCCCCCCTTGATATGGAAGATGAAACCGTAGAACAGTTCGGCGTTAATGAGATTCAGCAATTTACCTGGAAGCAGCTTTTGGATGGCGATGCCTGCGTCCGCTGCGGTCGCTGTCAAGATCGTTGTCCCGCCTACCTGAGTGGAAAGCCGTTATCACCAAAGCAATTTACGCAAGATCTCAAAAAACATCTTGATGCCAAAGGGCCGCTTCTGTTAAAGGGAGGCGAGCAGGATGCGGAGTCGTTGAGTCAGCCGATTGTGCCTGGAGTTGTTGCCGAAGAAACAGTATGGGCTTGCACAACCTGCGGCTCTTGTGAGGAACAGTGTCCAGTGTTTGTCGAGCATGTGCCCAAAATCGTTGATCTGCGGCGTAATTTGGTGATGACGGAAAGCAATTTTCCACATGAACTCGTACTGACTTTCCGTGGCATGGAAACTAACGGCAATCCCTGGAACATTAGTCGATCGACCCGGGCGGAATGGACCAAGGGGCTAGATGTACCAACCTTAGCGAATAGCGAATCTGTAGAATATCTGTATTGGCCAGGCTGTAGTGGCGCCTTTGACGAGCGAAACAAAAAAGTTTCTACAGCCATTGTCAAACTGCTGCAAAAAGCTGGCGTATCATTTGCCATTTTGGGAACAGAAGAAATCTGCTGCGGCGATTCTGCCCGCCGTTTGGGCAACGAGTATCTCTATCAGACATTAGCCGCACAGAATATTGAAACGATGAACGGCTATGGAGTGAAAAAGATTATCACCTCTTGTCCCCATTGCTTCAATACTCTTAAGAATGAATATCCTCAATTCGGCGGCAACTATGAAGTTATTCACCATTCTGTTTTGATGGCATCACTGGTTCAAGCCGGAAAGCTGAAGCCAGAGACGCCGATTACTGGCAGCTATACCTACCATGACTCCTGTTATTTGGGAAGATATAACGACATTTATGCTGAGCCCCGAGCCGTACTGGCAGCGATCCCAGGTCTGCAAGGCAAAGAGATGGTTGAGAGTAAAGCTAACGGGTTCTGTTGCGGTGCCGGCGGTGGCCGAATGTGGATGGAGGAGGAGCCAAACCAGCGCATCAACGTTAAACGGACTGAACAGGCCCTAGCTACAGGAGCAGGTTTATTTGTTACTGCTTGTCCTTACTGTCTGACGATGCTAGAAGATGGGACGAAACTGAAAGATGTCGATGAAACAATTAAAACTAAAGACATTGCTGAGATACTGTGGGATAGTGTGAAGTAGCAAGAAAACCGCCGTTTAACGGCGGTTTTCTTGCTAAATAGAAGATTTCTGGCTCTCACTGGCCGGTTAAATGTGATAGAATACAAAGTTGTAGCCGATAGCAGGCTTCAAGTTTCTGCTTTGAAAGGGGTTTGTCATGTTTAGTAATTCGCGTCGGAGAAGCGCATTTTCGGTTGCCTTATTGACGGCCGGACATTTTTTTAGTGACTTTTATGTTACGTTCCTGCCAGGATTGCTACCTATGCTGATTGAAAGGCTTGGACTTTCGCTTACTGTTAGTGGTTTACTGGTTATGGTTTATTCAGCTGCATCGAACATTTTGCAACCGGTATTTGGCTATTTTGTCGATAAAAGCGGCTATACCTGGATTGTGTTGCTGACCATTCCGTTGGCTGCCTTGTTTATCAGCCTCGCGGCAACTGCAGACAGTGTTAGTAGTCTATTTGTTTATATTACCTTGGCCGGACTGGCGTCTGCACTGTTTCATCCGTTGGGATCAGCTTTGTTGGGAAAAGTCTCTACCGAAGAAAATAAAGGACTTTCGATGTCGGTATTTATCGGTGGTGGCAATATCGGTGTAGCTTTGGCGCCTGCGGTTGTTATCTATTTTCTTTTGAATTATGGCGCACATAACTTGATTTGGTTGGCCATCCCCGGCTTTCTACTATCGATGGCATTCTATCTGACTGGCATACATAAGGTGAAGCTCGTCTCACCTCAAAAAGCGGCTGCAGTAATTGGCGGTACCCCGTGGTATCGTTCCGCGAGCTTGATTAAGCTGAATTTAGTTATGGGACTACGTTCATGGCCGCAAGCGGTTATTCCTAACTTTTTGCCTGTGTGGCTTGTGCAAAAGGGATTTCCTCCCACTCTTGCGGGTACGATGCTTACCGTTTTCCTCGCCGGCGGGGCGATTGGCAGTGTCTTCGGCGGATATGTAGGGGATAAGCTAGGGCGAAAACGTTGCATCATCGGCGCATTGGCGCTTTGTGTCCCCGCGCTTTATGTGTTCTTGATGAGCCATGAGGTTACTAGTTTGACCTGGATTGCATTAGGTGTAAGTGGCGCAGCGCTGCAAGGAACATTACCTTCGTCCATCGTTTGGGCGCAAGACATGTTGCCTACGAATGCCGCCATGGCATCAGGCATGATGTTAGGCCTCTCCTTCGGTCTGGGGGGATTAGGAGCAGCTGTAACCGGAGCCGTTGCCGACAGCATCGGCCTCGAGCAAGCGTTGATTTGGATGATCGCTCCGCTCTTGTTGGGGCTGGCAATCACTATTTCTATTCCCGAAAAGACTACAGAATCGCCGGCAGTCGCCACAACTGTGAAATAACTAATAATAAGGACTTGGCGGTTGCCAAGTCCTTATTTACAGGGCGCTCCAGATAATTTTGCCTTTATGGATCAAACTTTTTAGCTTTTTCGCCATGCCGGGCTTGCGTTTTACTGGCTTTTTCTGACGTCCTGTCAAGTCCTCCAGTAGCTTTTGCTGCGCATAGAGAATGGTGGTTTGCTGCTCCAGCAGATGTGTCATCTCGCTTAACTGCTTCAGCAATTTTGCTTCCGGCAGCTCGCGCGCATCGCTGGGAGACGGTTCGGCCAGCTGTTGGATCTGTTTTTCTCCTTGTTCCTGTTCCAGATCCTGTTTCTGTAGGGCTATTTCCGGTTCTGGCACAGCACAATCAGCACTAATGTCACAAGCAGGCGCTTTTTGGAGGATATCCCAGAGGCCTTTGCGGCTGTTCTCTGTTGGTTCTGCCTCCGGTGTCCCCACTTGACTATTCAATATGTTAGTCACCTCCCGGTCTAGTGTGATTTCTTTCAGTGAGTTCATTATAGTATATGAAGTTTCCATAATAATGTGTTTTGTGATATTAAGTAAGACTTGATTCAGGCGGAGTTTTGACCGCACTTGTTATTGAGGTTAGAAATCATCAACATCGCGAAGCTGCAGGCCCCCTTTAGGGTTCAATTAACAGTCTGTTAATTCTCAGCCTAAGAGGGCGGGGCCTTACAGGTTGTGCGAAGGATAATCACAGATTTTGTATAAATCTGGCTATCATCGGTAATTGTATAAGCAGGAATTGCCAAACGTGAGAGCGAAAATTATACTGTTCTGATTCTAAATACAAAGGAGTCCGACTATGAGCACACCGAACCCTGTTATATCTACTAACTTTATTCAATCTATTATCGATGAGGACAACAAGACCGGAAAATATGGAGGACGGGTTCATACCCGCTTTCCGCCTGAGCCTAACGGCTATCTTCATATCGGACATGCTAAGTCGATATGTCTGAACTTTGGCATCGCAGCCGCTAATGACGGGTTGTGCAATTTGCGGTTTGACGACACCAACCCGAGCAAAGAGGATATCGAATATGTAGAATCAATCATGGAGGATGTCCGCTGGCTCGGATTTGACTGGGATGAACGGATGTTTTACGCTGCTGACTATTTTGAGCAACTGTATCAATATGCTGAGCAGCTTATCCGAAGCGGTAAGGCATTTGTTTGTGACTTGACTGCGGCGCAAATCCGCGATCATCGCGGCACACTGGTCGAGCCTGGTAAGGAGAGTCCATACCGCAATCGTTCAGTCGAAGAAAACCTCGATTTATTCCGCCGTATGCGCGCGGGGGAATTCCCGGATGGTTCCCGCACTCTTAGGGCAAAGATTGATATGGCTTCGCCGAATTTTAACATGCGCGATCCTGTTCTCTACCGGATCTTGCGTGCCTCGCATCACCGAACTGGCGACACGTGGTGTATCTATCCGATGTACGATTATGCGCACCCTATTTCTGACTCGATTGAGGGGATTACGCACTCTGTCTGCACGTTGGAGTTTGAGGATCACCGCCCTCTCTATGATTGGGTGTTAGATGCACTTGCCATTTATCATCCGCAACAGATTGAATTCGCCCGCCTAAACCTGACTAATACCGTTATGAGCAAACGCAAACTTCGGGAATTGGTGGAACAGAGTTATGTAAGCGGCTGGGATGATCCGCGCATGCCAACAATCTCCGGGCTGAGGCGCCGGGGGTATACCCCCACGGCTATCCGTGATTTCTGTGACAGAATTGGTGTGGCAAAATCCAATAGCCTCGTTGATGTCGGCTTGTTAGAACACTGCATTCGCGAAGACCTGAATACAAAGGCGTCTCGGGTGATGGCAGTTCTTAAACCGCTTAAGCTGGTCATTGAAAATTATCCTGAAGATATGGTTGAGGAGCTTGAGGCAGAAAACAATTCGGAAAATCCGGAAATGGGGACGCGCAAGATTCCGTTCTCCAAAGTTATCTATATCGAACAAGACGACTTTATGGAGAATCCGCCGAAGAAATTTTTCCGTCTTACGCCTGGACAGGAAGTCCGCCTGAAGCATGCTTATATCATTAAGTGTGAACAGGTAATTAAAGACGACGCAGGTGAAATAACAGAACTTCGCTGTACGTACGATCCAACGACTAAAAGTGGTGAAAGCGGCAGCGCCCGTAAAGTAAAAGGAGTTCTGCATTGGGTCTCTGCCGCACATGCGATTTCAGCTGAAGTCCGTTTGTATGATTATTTATTAATGGATGATCAAACCAACGATGACGAATACAATATGAATCCTAATTCACTTATTACCTTATCTGAGTCGCTTGTAGAACCCTCGTTGGCGCAGGTTAAGCCAGGAGATAAATTCCAGTTTCTGCGTCAAGGCTACTTCTGTATGGATCGTGATTCAATACCTGGTAAACCAGTATTCAACCGCATCGTAGGGTTGCGCGATACATGGGCGAAACTGCAAAAATAGTAGTACAGACCGTTGATAAACGTCCATCTGCGTTGCACCCGTAAAGGGCAGGCCGCCAACTCTATGGCGCTAAAGCGCCGAGAGTTGCGCACTTGGCCCTGCGGGAGCGCGCTTGCCGTACCCTGCGAACGTACTGATGCTAAAATACTTCTTCCCTCAACTAGCATCAAGTCTCATAGGTAACAAAGCCTTCGCGCGCTTCCTCGGGGCGCCTAGTGATGCTACTCCGTTTTCCTGCGTCAGATAGTTGCTAGTCTCGTAGGTAACAACATCTGGGCATTTCTCAACGGTCTGGAAAATAGGTTTCCTCAACAAAAATAGTACAAACAAAACGGCTGCCTTTTGGCAGTCGTTTTGTTTGTACTATGCGCGTAATAGAATTCGTAACACAAGGATAAGATAAATATAGAATGTTAAAGGAGGTAATTTGCATGCTGTGGTCTCTGTTTATTGGATTAGTGGCCGGATGGCTTGCGGGACAATTTTTTAAAGGAAGCGGATTCGGCCTTCTGGGGAACATCGTGGTTGGCGTTGTCGGCGCATTTATCGGCGGCATATTGTTTAACCTCTTGGGGATTAATGCGTATGGGACAATAGGGTCAATCATCATGAGCACCATTGGTTCAGTTGTATTGTTGTGGATAGTCGGAGCATTGACCGGTAACCGCACCCGCACCTAACAGGGCGTTGATATGCCCCCATCTACGTTGGCACCCGTAAAGGGTATGCCGCCAACTCTAGGGCGCTGAAGCGCCAAGAGTTGCGCAATCGCCCCGTCACCCCATTGCTAGCGTACCCTTTAGTACGCGTCGCGGCTGGGGCGGCGGGGCTGCCTAGTATCTGGGGGCATCTGAACGCCCTGGGACAAGTAGTTTATCGAAGAAAAGCAGGAAATAGGAACAACGTCGTGGAAATTATGTATAAACTGGAGGATGATGCCGATGCAAAGAACTGCACTAATAGCTGGCGCGACAGGGCTGGTGGGTTCGTGCTTGCTGCCGCTGCTGTTGCAGGGCGGGCGATATGAGCGGGTTGTAGCGTTAGTGCGCACCTCGACAGGTGTTGTTCATCCCCGCTTGCAGGAAGTGCAGACAGACTTCAGCCGCTTGGCTGATCTCGCGGAGGAACGCACTCATCCGTTTGCTGTTGACGATATATTTTGCTGTCTGGGGACGACGATAAAAAAAGCAGGAACACAGCAAAAATTTCGCGAGGTTGATTATGACTATCCGCTGGTTTTGGCCAAGTTGACACAGCGTGAGGGTGCCTCACGATTTAGTCTGATTTCCTCAGTCGGGGCAGATGAGCACTCGCCGTTTTTTTATAGTAGAGTAAAAGGGGAACTGGAGACTGCGCTACTTGGGCTCGCTTTTCAAGATTTGCAGGTGTTTCGCCCGTCATTGTTGTTGGGTGATAGGAAGCAAAGACGTTTCGGCGAAGGTGTTGCCGGTTGGCTGGCTCCGATCTTCTTACCATTCTTGGTCGGTTATTTGGCTAAGTACCGGCCAGTTCAGGCAGTGTCTGTGGCGCGAGCTATGGTTCAGGCTGCTGAAGACTGTGAGCAAGGTGTGCAGTACTATGATTCCTCCGCTATTGTTAGGATGGCGGCAAAGGTGGGAGAATAACGATGAGTAAAGCTAAAATTAAACGCGGATTGAGCGATCAGGACATGGTCGGCAAATGGCAAGAAACAGCCACTTTCGAACATGGAATTGAGGAACCGCCAATGCTGAAGCCGACTCAACCTGCCAAGAAAGAGTCATTCTTTTCAACTGAATTGCAGGAAAAGGTCGCCAAAAACCTGTTGGAAATTAAACTCAGTTTATTTCAGCAAGGTATTTTGGACTATGATATCAAGGTATCGCGGGATGACAACAAGGTAATTTTGACAGCAGTTCCAACAACACGCAAGACTGGTGGAAAATAATCAAGAGGCGCTGTAGCGCGCCTCTTGATTATTTAGTTTGCATAGGCAAGCACGCGATCCAGCGTCTTTTTCCACAAAATTTCTATGCCTGCAAAGTCCATGTAGGGTATGTAATATTGTTCCAACTCGTCATGGAGTTGTTTTGCTTGGTAAATTGACGAAACTGCTTTGCTAAACAGTTCGTGATACATGGTCTTATCGTATTTTGTGGCCTCTTGGTTATTGGCAAGAACGGTCTGGTCAAGACAATTATCCATATCGACTATCTTCGCTGCGCCGTCTGTGGAAACGGTATGCGGTTCAATTGAGGTAGCCACTGCTATGCCCAAGGCTGGAATAATCAGATGTTCTGGCTTGAGAGGATCAAATGGACAGTAGAATAGTTCTACATCTAACCCTTTCTCATTGGCCGCATTGGCGATCTTCTGCACAATGGTAGATTTGCCGCTGCCAGGAGCGCCTGTAATGATATAACGGGATGGCATGGTGCCAACCAGAGAGTTCAAATAATTTACTGATCCGTTTGGGGTAATTGCCGAAACAAACAATTTGCGCGTTTTTCCCGAACCGACAGTCTGGACGCTCGGGAAGAGTGCTGCCGTTAAGTCGGCAGCCATGACGTTAGCTGTGGCAGTGTTTAGTGCTGCTGTATTGACTGCTTCCCAATCATCATACAAGGCCCTGGCTGAACGCAACAAGCGATATGCTCGCTGAAAGCTCGTTTTAATTTTTGCATTACAGGCAAGAATATCTGTTTTATGTTTCACAATGTCTGACTCATTCCAGTAGTCGCCTAGGTGAATGATTTCATCGACACAACCAGGATTTTTGGGGTCTGTAATATGTGGGGCAGTTCCATCGATAAACGCGATCTCGAGCGCCGGAATGACGATGCCGTCGAGCGAGTTATTATCGCTGGAACAGTGGTGGTGTTCAACAGCAAACCCAGCAGCATTCATCTCTGCCCCGATCCGCTTCATGAATGTGGATTTTCCCGTGCCTGGCCCTCCTTTTAAAATAAATATTCGTTTGGCATTTGGGCTGATTATATAGTCATAGTAAGAAACAAATCCTTGCGGGGTGTTACCGCCGGGGAAAAAGTGTCGGACTGAGCCTGTTGGCATGATTGCATTCCTCCTCTATCCGATTAGCGATCCTGACCATATTCACCATATGATATGCAGTGATAGTGAAAGTGTTATCTGGGAGCAGATAGAGGCATATAGGGGCGAAGTCCTAATTTAATCGGCTTAAATTTACAATAATGCTAGGGTATGATAAGATGATATATAATCAGGCAATCTCAATTAAGAGTTGCTTGCTGGATGTATGGTTCCCCTTTGCCCGGACATACTAGAATTAATGGAATTTATTGGGGCATTGCCTTGATCAGTAATTAGAAGTTAGATATAATGGAATAATTAAGGAGGTGGGGATTTGCTTGATAAAATTTTGCGTTTTATCATCATCGTTTTGTCAGTTATTGCTGGCTTGATGATGACAGACCGGATTATCCCATTGCTGGCTCCTTGGGTCAGTGAAGAATTTTTCTCAGTCGGGATTTTTGGCATTACAGTGGCGACGATTTTCTCTTTTGTTGGTGGGGGTCTTATTGGCGGATTTATTGGTTTTATCATCTCTCCCTTTTTGTTAAACAGTCTATGGCAATTCACGTATTGGGTTGAAGCTAGGCTTAACCGGATGCCGGTCAATGATGTACTGGCAGGCGCCCTTGGTCTTTCTATCGGACTTATTATTTCTAATTTATTGGGGTCAGCTTTTCTTCCTATCCCGTTTGTCGGCAGATACATACCGATTGTTCTCAGCATTATTTTGGGCTATCTCGGCCTAAATATTGCTATTCGGAAACGGGAAGAACTATTTAGCTTTTGCTCGACGATTCCTTGGCTGAATAAGGATAAAGGCAAAGAAGCAAACAAGCCTGCGAATATGTATCAATACAAGATTCTTGATACCAGCGTGATTATTGATGGGCGTATTGCTGATATCTGCCAAACCGGATTCATTGAAGGAACGCTTCTGATACCTCGCTTTGTTCTGGCCGAACTGCAGCACATCGCTGATTCGTCCGACTTGCTAAAACGGAATCGCGGACGACGTGGGTTGGATATTCTCAACCGGATTCAAAAAGAGCTCGGCATGTATGTGCAGATTGATAATCATGATTTTGATGATATTGCAGAAGTCGATGCTAAGCTGGTTAAACTGGGACAGCAAATCAAGGGTAAACTTGTCACTAACGATTATAATTTGAATAAAGTAGCTGAATTGCAAGGTGTTCCGGTTCTAAATATTAATGACCTTGCCAATGCCGTAAAACCGGTTGTGCTGCCTGGTGAAGAAATGATTGTCCATGTTGTCAAGGATGGAAAAGAATTCGGGCAAGGAGTTGCCTATCTTGATGATGGAACGATGATTGTCGTCGACGGCGGCAAGAGACATATCGGAGAAACGATTGGCGTCATGGTTACCTCGGTATTGCAAACAGCGGCAGGACGAATGATCTTTGCCAAGCCGAAAGCAATCTAGCAAAAAATAAGTGCCGGGGCAACGTTTTACCACAGAGTACACAGAGGTCGCAGAGTGGACACAGAGGGAACGAATGGGTAAGGTATTTTTAATCGTATTCGGTAGCCCTCTGCGGGTACCCTCTCTGAACTCTGCGCACTCTGCGGTTAACGTTCCTTATCCCCGAATTTCCTAAAAGACCGCTGTAGCGGTCTTTCTTATGAGGCGAAAGGAGCTGCTAGTCATGGTTTGCGCGATTATTGCTGCAGCAGGCTATGGTCGCCGGATGGGTGGCGATCAGAGCAAACAGCTTATCATATTGAATGGAATGCCCGTAGTGGCTCGCAGCTTGCGCGCTATTGCGACTTGTCCACAAGTCGATCAGCTAATCCTTGTTACAGCACCTGAGCAAATAGCAACACTGGAGACGCTTGCCGCCGAATTGGACTTGGGCAAGCCGTTTCAGGTTATAGCTGGCGGCAGTGAACGGCAATATTCAGTCGCAAATGCGTTGAAAGCAGTTCCAACTGACGCAGAAATTATCCTCGTTCATGATGGCGCTAGACCGCTGGTTCGCCCAGAACAGGTCGGGGCGGTTGTCGATGCAGCCCGTGTTTTCCGTGCCGCAGGTCTGGCTGCTCCTGTGAAAGATACAATCAAGACTGTGAATGCCGACGGCTTTGCCGTCGGAACGCCTGATCGGAATTGTCTCTGGGCAATTCATACACCACAGGCGTTTGCGGCTGATCTATTACGCCATGCTTATGCGCAAGCAGAGACTGATCAGTATTTAGGTACAGATGACGCTTCACTGGTTGAACGTGTGGGCGTTTTTATCAAATTGGTGAACGGTGGTTATGAAAATATCAAAATTACAACTAGCGAAGACGTGTGCTTAGCGGAAGCGCTGCTCGCACGCAGGATGGAGTGAAAACAATGGATATACGTTTCGGTATAGGCTATGATGTGCATCAGTTGACAGAAGGTAGAAAGCTGATCCTTGGCGGGGTAGACATTCCTCACTCTCTCGGGTTGGATGGACATTCAGACGCAGATGTATTGCTGCATGCTATTAAAGATGCTTTGCTTGGCGCTGCCGGTATGGGCGATATCGGCAAGCTGTTTCCAGATACCGATATGACGTATAAAGGCGCTTCTAGCATCTGGCTGCTCGAACAGGTTTGGCAACGACTAACAGAGAAGGGCTGGCGGGTAAACAACATTGATGCAACAATCGCGGCGCAAAAACCAAAGTTGGCGCCGTTTATCCCGACGATGAAACAAAATATTGCTCAGACCCTGCGCATCTCTCCCGAGCGGGTGAATGTCAAGGCGACTACCACTGAGGGCTTAGGTTTCGTGGGCAGACAAGAAGGCATTTCCTCTTATGCGATTGCGTCGTTGATCAATGATGCTAATTAGTCCTCTCTAAGTTGGGCGCATAAATCTGCTTATCTGAAGCATATTATTCATACAAGCCGTATTTGTCGGCAAAGCGAGGTGAAGGATATGCGCAGGATTATCGGATTATTGGTGGTTATCGCTCTGCTAAGTATAACAACAACGACGTTCGCAGCCGATTGGCAGGTAAATATTCATCTGTCGCCTGAAAACGGCGGTTTGCTTTCTGGTGAAATGTGGTACAATAATGACATGGTCTGGCGACTGAAAATCCAGGCAGACGGTGCAATTCCGGCGATTAGCGGCAACGATCCTCGCGTGACGGTGCTTGTTCCGGATATCGTGGACGGTCTGTTTGTACTGAAAGTTCACCGCTAAGCGGGGAATTTACTCATGACGCCTGGCAAATGCCGGGCGTTTTCGATTTTTTTAATATTGGAGGGAGTTATTCCATGCAACATGAGAATTTTCGGGTGCGTTTTGCTCCCAGCCCGACAGGGCCGTTTCATATTGGTGGGGCACGCTCGGCTTTGTTCAACTGGTTGTTAGCCAAGCGTTACGGCGGCAAACTGATTTTGCGCATTGAGGACACTGATCTTGAACGCTCCAGCAGGGAATCAGAAGAAAACATTATGAATGCTCTGCGCTGGCTGGGGATTACTTGGGATGAAGGAACTGATGTCGGCGGTCCATATGGTCCGTATCGGCAAACAGAACGTCTTGATACATATCGCCGCTGTACTGAGCAACTTATTAATTCTGGGAAGGCCTACCATTGCTATTGCACAGAAGAAGAACTGGATGCAGAGCGTCAGCGACAGATGGATAAGGGGGAAACTCCTCGTTATGCAGGACACTGCCGTCACCTAACTCCTGCCCAGCAAAAGGAACTAGAGGCAGCAGGCCGTAAACCGACAGTACGTTTTTGGGTTCCTGAACATCAGCAGATTGTGTTTGCCGATTTAGTGCGGGGAACGGTTAGTTTTGAATCAGATGGAGTAGGCGACTTTGTCATTGTGAAGTCAGATGGAATTCCAGTCTACAATTACGCTGTTGTCGTTGATGATGCGATGATGGCTGTCAGCCATGTCATTCGAGCCGAAGAACATTTGTCAAATACGCCGCGACAGATCCTTTTGTACCAGGCGCTTGGTTTTACTATTCCGGAATTTGGCCATGTTTCGCTGATACTAGGCAAAGACAAAACCAAAATGAGCAAACGCCATGGCGCTACTTCTGTCGATCAGTACCGCAAACTGGGCTATTTGCCGGAAGCGATCGTCAATTTCCTTGCCCTTCTAGGCTGGTCGCCGATTGGTGAACAGGAGATTTTCTCCTTAGAGGAACTGATCGAGCAGTTCTCGATGGATCGCGTAGCGAAGAATCCAGCGGTTTTCGATATTGATAAGCTCAATTGGATCAATGCGCAATATATGAAAAGGTTATCGGCAGCAGAGCTGACTGCCTTGGCGTTGCCGCACCTGCAGGTAGCTGGATTTGTTGACCAGGAGCCGGATGCCGGACAAATGGTCTGGCTGGAAAAGGTTATGGATGCGGTTCGCGAATATATTAGCTATGCGGCGCAAATCGTAGACGTTGTGCCAATGTTTTTTGCCGAGCATATTGAATTTGAGAACGATGCTGCCAAACAGATTTTGCTTGATGTGGATGTAGCCAAAGTAATGGAAGTATTTTGTTCTAAGCTGCAGGCGCTAGAAACGCTGGACTCCTCCAGCGTGCAAGGCTTGTTAAAGAGCATTGTCAAAGAAACTAAACTCGGCGGCAAGAAAGTGTACATGCCGTTGCGGGTAGCTCTTACGGGGATGGTACATGGGCCAGAGCTAGACCAAATTATCCCGCTTCTCGGCAAGGAAAAAGTTCTATCCCGGATTACTGCATCAATGTCGCTAGCCCAGAGCTAAAGCCGTTGACAAGGTATTTGTCCATTCGCTATAATTACAGATAATTATACAGACTTTGTATGTAAATGCTATGAATGGGAAGAGTAGATACATTTCCCTCCGACAGAGAAGGGCGTCACTGGCTGAGAGCGTCCTCGGAACAATGTATTGAAGTGCGCCCTGGAGCAGGACGACAGAAATTCAGTATGTCGTCACGGCGGCAGTCGTTATCGATGCTGAGCGGGGCGGTTTGCCGCCCAAGCAGAGTGGGACCGCGGACCACCGCCTCTGTACGAGACGGTGGTCTTTTTCTGTAATCGAGCTGAACGAAAGCTCAAGCAATAGAAGGGGATGGGGCATGTTTTCGCGAATAAAACGGGATGTTGATGTGGTCTTTGAACGCGATCCAGCCGCCAAGAGTGTCTTAGAAGTTGTTCTTTGTTATCCAGGTCTTCACGCACTTTGGCTTCATCGGGTTGCTCACTACTTTTATCTGCGAGGCTGGGTAGTATGGCCTCGCTTGATACAAACCTTTAGTCGTTTTCTGACGGGAATTGAAATTCACCCAGGCGCGAAAATCGGGGAAGGATTCTTCATCGACCATGGCATGGGAATTGTAATCGGTGAGACAGCCGAAATAGGTGAGAATGTCACCTTGTATCAAGGCGTTACATTGGGCGGTACAGGTAAGGAGAAAGGCAAGCGACATCCGACAATTGGCAATAATGTTGTCATAGCGTCTGGTGCAAAAGTGCTCGGTTCCTTCGTCGTGGGAGACAACTCTAAAATTGGCGCAGGTTCCGTCGTTTTAAGCACTGTTCCCCCTAACTCGACAGTGGTCGGTATTCCAGGAAAAGTCGTGGCCCGTGCTGGTGAAAAGATTGATCTGCAGCATGACCGCCTGCCTGACCCGATCAATGAGATGCTTTTCTGTTTGCAGAGAGAGCTGCGCCAAGTTCATCGTCAGGTGGCCAAATTGGAGGAGGAACTGAAGAAAGATGAGTCTCAAAGTATTTAATACGCTGACCAAAAAGAAAGAAGAATTTATTCCGCTTGAACCTGGTCGGGTTAAAATGTACGTGTGCGGTGTAACTCCTTATAATCATCCGCATATCGGCAATGCTCGTCCCTTTATCACCTGGGACGTCATTCGTCGCTATTTAGAGTATTCTGGTTATCAGGTTACCCACATACAGAATTTTACCGATGTGGATGATAAAATTATCCATGCCGCCAACTCAGAGGGAGTTGCCTGGGATTCCATAGCGAACAGGTATATCGCTTCTTATTTTGAAGTCATGGATCGACTCAATATCCGGCGCGCCAACGTGTATCCACGCGTATCAGACCACATACGGCAGATAGTCGATATGGTTGCTAAACTTGTAGATGACGGATTTGCTTATGAAGCAGATGGCGATGTCTACTTTAGTGTTGAGAAGTTTTCTGGCTATGGCAAGCTGAGTGGTCGCTCGCTTGATGATATGAAAGCCGGCGCCCGGGTGGAAGTGGATGAACGCAAAGGTCACCCCATGGATTTCGCTCTCTGGAAGAGCGCCAAACCTGGAGAACCCTCCTGGGATAGCCCCTGGGGTAAAGGCCGGCCAGGCTGGCATATTGAGTGTTCAGCAATGTCGTTTCACTATCTGGGTGCCAGCTTTGATTTTCACGGTGGCGGCAGCGATTTGGTGTTCCCGCACCATGAAAATGAAATTGCCCAATCAGAGGCGTTTACCGGTTTAGAACCGTTTGTGCGTTATTGGTTGCATAACGGCTTTATTACTGTCAATGAAGAAAAGATGTCCAAATCGCTGGGCAATTTCTTTCTCGTCAAAGACATCTTAGAGCATTTTGCGCCTGATGTGTTGCGATTCTTCATTTTATCAACACACTATCGTAGTCCGTTGGACTTCAGTGATGAACGTCTGAGTGAGGCTGCTCGCGGCTTAGAACGCTTAAAAACTGCAATGGAAATGTGGAATCTGCTGGAAGCGTCAACTCCGGGTAAGCCAGGAGAAGCTGCAGCTGCACTCACGCAAGCGGCTATGCAGGCGAAGGCAGACTTTGTTGCTGCCATGGACGATGACTTTAATACAGCTCTGGCCATCAGCGTCATGTTCGGCTTGGCTAAAGAGCTTAATATTTACCAGAATGCTGTGGTCAGCGGTAAGGATTTTCATGACCAGACGGCATTTTCCATTGCCAAAGAAACGTATCTGCTGATGGGCGATATACTGGGCATTTTTGGCGGCGGCAAAGTTCAGGAGACCGACGACAGCAAATTGATTTCTCAATTGATAGACTTAATCATCGAATTGCGTCAGCAGGCTAGGCAGAAGAAGGATTGGGCAACGGCCGATCAACTTCGTGATCGTTTGGGAGAAATCGGAATTGTGCTTGAGGACACTCCGCAAGGCGTGAGGTGGAAACGACATTGAAATTCAACCAGTTTCAGAAATTATTGACAGGGGCAATCGAACGCGTCGGGGAGGCTCCGGCCTCCCTGGCCCCTGTAGCGCCAGATACCCTGCCCCCCTTAGTGCTTGCATACATAGGTGATGCTTGGTTTAGCCTATATGTTCGCACCCAATTACTTAGCTATGAATGGCGTCAGGTTAGGGTGCTTCATACTCTTGACGCGACTGTCATTTCGGCTACCATGCAGGCCTACGCTTTACGGTTGCTAGAGCCTATCCTGAAATCTGAGGAGTTGGAAATTGTCCGACGAGGCAGAAATGCGAAATCGCGAACTCCTAAAAGCGCTTCTGTCCAGGACTATCACTCCAGCACAGGTTTCGAGTCCTTGCTGGGTTATTTATTTTTAAAACAAGAACAAGAACGTTTAGAAGAATTGGCCGCTGCAGCCTTTTCAGTTATTGCCCAGGAAATCACAGCCAAAATGCAGCAAGGAGGTAAAAAATGAAAGTAGCGTTAATTCATCATACCCCTGCTCCTGAGAGAACGGTGGCCATGGCTGCCAGGCTCTGTTATTCGCCTGCCGGAGCGGAAGAATTGGCAGAATCGATGTCAGAACAGCAGGTAAGCCGCTTAGTTGGCAAAATTACCGACCTCGGACATTTATCTACACTCGAACACGTCAGCTTTACCTTTGCGGTTGAAGGGGTGTCTCGTGTATTAACCCATCAACTGGTCAGGCACCGCATCGCTTCATATTCCCAGCAGTCGCAGCGCTATGTAAAGGAACATGATTTTGAGTATATTGTTCCTCCCACGATTGCCGCGAATCCAATAGCCAAGGCGAAATTCGATGCTCTTATGGGAACGATTCGTCATTCGTATGATGAATTGGTTTCTCTCGGCGTGCATCAAGAGGATGCTCGATATTGTTTGGCCAATGCCACTGAAACTAAGATCGTAATTACGATGAATGCCAGAACATTGCTGCATTTCTTCCAGTTGCGCTGCTGCAGCCGCGCCCAATGGGAAATTCGCCGCTTGGCAGAAGCCATGCTGGCAGCGGTTCGGCAGGTCGCACCGCTTCTGTTTGCCAAGGCAGGGCCAATGTGTGTTACTGACGGCATTTGCTCTGAGGGAGAAATGACGTGCGGACGCTTGGCTGCAATTAAAGGGAAGGCCGAAAAAACAGTCCGCGAATAAAAGGATAATATACGGAATGACAGCACCTGACACTTTATATACTTATAGCAAGACGCTCCAAATTAAGAGGAAAAACCATCCTCGGATCGAAAGCATCTGAATAACTGAATTTCACAACCTTCATTAAAGAATGTGGAAAGAAGGACAGTCATGACTGAAGAATTTATTGCAGGCCGAAACAGCATCCTGGAAGCATTACAGAGTGGTCGAAGCATCAACCGAGTTTTTGTCGCTAAAGGAGAACGCCAGGGATCAGTCATCCAGATAGTAGCGCTGGCTAAGGAAAAGGGCCTGGTTGTTCAAGAAGTGGATAAAGCAAAATTAGATGCGATGTCTGGCGGCATTCGGCATCAAGGGGCTGTCGCGTCAGTTGCGCCTGTCGAGTATGCAGAATTGGAGGATATCCTTGCTTGTGCATCTGAACAGGGTGAGCATTCCTTTCTTGTTTTGCTTGATGAATTGGAAGATCCGCATAATGTCGGAGCTATATTGCGAACTGCCGATGCCGCCGGTGTGCATGGCGTTCTTATGCCGAAGCGACGCAGTTGTCCGCTGTCAGGTGCTGTTGCCAAAACATCAGCCGGAGCGGTTGAGTATGTTCCGGTTGCCAGAATCGGCAATGTTGTGCAGACAATCAAACAGCTGCAAAAACAAGGGTTTTGGGTTGTTGGCGCAGATATGAGCGGAGAAAAGGACTATTTTGATGCAGATTTAAGTGGACCAATTGTGGTCGTGGTCGGGAGCGAAGGCCAAGGTCTTGGTCGTTTAGTCAAGGAGTCTTGTGACTTGTTGGTACGGATTCCCATGTTGGGGAAAATTTCCTCGTTAAACGCTTCTGTAGCCTGTTCACTTATGCTGTATGAAGTGATGCGACAACGGAGGGTGAAGGCCAAGTGAATTTGCCTAATCTCCAACTGAAAAGTAAATATGTTCTGATCCTTGCACCGCTGTTGTTGGTCAGCATCGGGTTGACTTTTGCCGTGTATCCCCTGTTTCATGATCAGGTGTATGCAGGAGTCATGTTGGAAGATCAAAACGTTAGTGGCAAAACGCGGACGGAATTGATCGAGATGCTTAGCCAATCGAACGAACGCAGTCGCGAGAAAACCGTTTCAGTTTACTATGGTGATCAGGCATATTCAATTCAGGCAAGAGATGTAGGATTCTCTATCGATGTGGAATCCACTGCAGCAGTAATATGGAATTATGGAAGAGTTGGCTCCTGGTGGGATCGAATCCAAAGCATACGTACTGCAAGTAGCAGGGATCAGAATCTACCGGTGCACATTGTTTTTGACCAAGAGAAACTAAATGCTATTGTGGCTACCTGGAAACGTCAGCTTGAAAAACCGCCGCAGAACGCGACCTTGAGTTTGACAACAGGTGGGCCAATTCCTGAAACCAAGGGCGTCAGGCTGATGGAGGAAGAACTGAAGACTTCTCTGCTACGGTCCTTTTACCGTGATGATATTCAGTATATACCTATGCCTATGGTTGCAGTTGAGCCCAAGGTAACCGCTGAGTCTTTGCGGCAGGCAGGCATAGTTGTCATGCAGTCCATTTTCTCCACACAGTTTAATACCGAAGACGCTAAACGATCGATCAATGTTAAACTGGCTGCAGATAAGATAAATGGTCAAATCTTGCAGCCAGGTCAGACATTTTCTTTTAATGAAACAGTCGGTCCTAGGGATAAGGCGAGCGGGTTCCAAGAAGCGCTGGAGTTTTTTGACGGAGAACTAGTGCCGGGGATAGGCGGCGGTGTATGTCAGGTCTCATCTACTATATATAATGCGGTTCTGCTAGCTAATTTGGACATTAAAGAACGGCTAAATCATGGTAAGCCACTTTCCTATATCGGTCTTGGTCGGGATGCCACCGTGGTGTACGGGGTACTAGATTTTAAGTTTGTTAACTCGTCAAATTCGCCGATTATGCTCATGTGTGAAGTGAAGGGCAACACGTTATATGCCGCAGTTTTTGGCCGTGAAAAACTGAAAGAAACTATTGATATTATTATAATTGATCAAAAGGAAATACCACCAGTGACTGTCAAAAAGCCTGATCCAGATTTACTAGTCGGTGAAACTAAGGTTGAAAATAAAGGCGCTCCTGGCTATGACCTTAAGGTTTACCGATTGGTCAGCACGGAGGGCAAGGTCATAAAACGGGAATTTCTCAGTAAAGACCAGTATATGGCTGATAATATCATCATCAAAGTGGGCGTAAAACCTAAACCGGTAGCTCTAATAAAAGATAAAAAATGACGGAGGCCCCTCCAAAATGGACATTTTGCTGGTTGATGGATATAATGTCCTTCACTCGGTGTACCAGGAGCTTTTAGCTGAGTTGGGACACGCAAGAGACAAATTCGCGGCAGATCTGGCAGAATATGCCGCCTTTGAAGGGGTGCAGGCGATACTGGTTTTTGACGCTCATTCGGTTGTCGGAGCGGCAGACCGCTCTGAATTATTGGTGGAGGGACTCGAAATCGTTTATACATCTGAAGGGGAAACTGCTGATAGCTTCATTGAAAAACTTGCGTATAGGCTTGTTCGACAGGGCGAACGAGTTTTTGTCGTGACATCTGACCGGATGGAGCAGACAGTTGCATTAGGGACAGGGGCGTACCGCATTACCGCCCGCGAACTTGGCATACGGGTCAAACAGACAAAGCAAAAGCTACGTGATGAAACGCAAGCCGCAACACGGCGTGATCGCCGCGAACTCGCCAGCCACCTCAGTGAAGATGTCGCAGCTAGGCTGGACAAGCTGCGGCATAAGCGCTGAGGGCTGTTGCAGACAAGATTAGCTTGACTTAAGAGAACCCTGTGGGGTATAATTTGATAGAAAAGTGGCATGTACTAAAGCATATACAGCTTCGCTTTAGTGCATTTTCTTTTTACGACCGGCGATAATTGAAGAGTGGGGGCGATGCGATGCGGGTTAGTGCTCAACGCGATGGATATAGTTGTTTTGAGAACATGACCGACGAGGAAATCGTGCTAGACGCTAAGGATAATGATAGCACGATCGCGCAAGAGTATCTGATTGGCAAATACCGCAACTTCGTTCGGGCGAAAGCTAGGTCGTACTTTCTGATTGGCGCTGATCGTGAAGACATCATTCAGGAAGGCATGATTGGCTTATACAAAGCAATCCGTGATTTTCGCAATGACAAACTTTCTTCTTTCCGGGCATTTGCCGAGTTGTGTGTGACCAGGCAGATTATTACCGCTATTAAAACTGCTACTAGGCAAAAACATATTCCGCTGAACTCATATGTATCTCTTAATAAACCCATTTATGATGAGGATTCTGACCGGACGCTTTTGGATGTTCTTTCTGGATCAAAAATTTCTGATCCGGAAGAATTAGTGATTAACCGCGAAGAATTTGTTGATATCGAACAGAAAATGGGCGAAATTTTGAGCGAACTTGAGTGGAAAGTGCTCATGGCCTATCTAGATGGTAAATCATATCAGGAAATTGCTGTTGAACTTGAGCGACACGTAAAGTCAATTGACAATGCGTTACAACGAGTTAAGCGGAAATTAGAACGATATCTTGACAATCGGGCTGATGATAGCGATATTCGCGGCATGTATAAAGGCTTGGTCGGGCTTAATCGGGAAATGCAAGAGATCGAGTATTGCGGTTCGGTAGAAGAATAAAGTGGTTTCGTATTTGAAAGGCATCCGTAAGGATGTCTTTTATTATTTGAAAGAGGCTGTTAGAAAACGCCCATCTGCGTTGCACCCGCGAGGGGTATGCCGCCAACTCTACGGCGCTAAAGCGCCAAGAGTTGCGCAATCACGACTACGTTTGATTGCTTGCGTACCTTTTGTACGCGGCGCGGCGCAAGCCTCGCTGTTCCTAGCATCTGGATATTTTCTAATAGCCTCCCTTTTCTATGGTTGCGTGTTTCTTTGAAACACGCTCTAAAAGGTAAAATATTGGGCAATTTTTCTCGCATTATCGAAAAGGAATATGGCGATTTTCGCCGAATGATAGAACAGAGAAACAGGTGAGCACTATGGGAGGTGATACCGATGATGGTGCAACGTATTGTGAAATTCGTACATGATACCAAAACACTTGATGAGAAACTGGTATTGATAGTCGGACAGCCAGGTAGTGGTAAGAGTAACATCATGCGAGAACTTAGTGCTATGCGTGGCTGGGAATATATCGACTCTCGCATTCTGGTAACTGAAGAGCTACTCGAGTTAATGCCAAAGGTAAGGCCAGTGGAAGCGCCTCAGATTATGGATAGTGTTTTGACCAAGCTGGAGGCAGAGGTTATTTTACTGGATGGTATTCAGGCGCTTTTTGCCCCGGTCCTGCAACTAGATCCGCTGAGTATGCTGCGCCGGCTTAGCCGTAAGCACACGATTGTGTCAGCCTGGCCGGGACAATTTGAAAATGGGAAATTAGTCTTTAATCAGGACGGACGTTTGCCATACCGAGAGTATGATGCAGAAGGACTCAGTCTTGTTCAAGTGGACTAAGTGCAATTGGTCGGTTCATCTTGTGGTGATCCGGCCTTTTTCACATGCACAGGTGCTAATAGGGGTAGAATCATGATTGAGGTGAGAGAATGACGACGGTTAAAACTATTGGTATTCTAACAGGCGGCGGTGACTGCCCTGGTCTAAATGCTGTAATCCGGGCGGCTGTAAAAACAGCGTTGAGACGCGGGATTCGGGTATGGGGAGTCCAAAATGGTTTTGGGGGACTTGTCGAAGACCAAATGGTTGAACTTGATGACCGGAGCGTTTCAGGCATTTTACCGCGCGGCGGCACAATTCTCGGCACGACAAACCGTGATAATCCTTTTGCGTATGCTGTAGAGATTGACGGAAAAACTCAGTATCAGGATATGTCGGCGAAAGCGCTGGAAAATCTGAGGAGCAAAGGTATTGAGGCACTCATTGTTATCGGCGGTGACGGTAGTCTGGCCATTGCGGCTAAGTTCAACGCCCTGGGGCTTCCAGTTGTAGGAGTTCCGAAAACTATTGATAATGATATTCCTGGCACAGAAAGAACCTTTGGTTTTGATACTGCTGTTAGCATAGCTGGAGAAGCACTCGACCGTCTTCATACCACTGCTGAATCGCATCATCGGGTAATGGTGCTAGAGGTAATGGGTCGTTACGCCGGCTGGATTGCTTTGCACGCAGGATTGGCCGGAGGTGCGGATTGCATCCTAATTCCTGAGATACCTTATCGCATGGAGTCTGTATTGGAGAAAATTAGCCGACGGCGACAAGTTGGTAAACATTTTAGCTTGATTGTCATCGCTGAAGGGGCAAAGCCTGAGAATGGCGAGGTCACCATTTCCCGAATAGTTGAAAACAGTCATGAGAAGATACGCTTAGGCGGGGTCGGAGAGAAACTAGCAAGAGAGGTCGAGTCCTCGACAGGACTTGAGTCTCGTTGCACTGTACTGGGCCATGTGCAGCGTGGCGGCACGCCAACAGCCTTTGATCGCGTTCTATGTACTCGCTATGGTGTAGCGGCGGCTGAGTGTTTAGTCGAGGGCGTTAGTGGTTGCATGGTAGCTCTGCGACAAGACCGGATTATCCGATTGCCGATAGTGGATATCGCTGGCCGCAGTCGCCAAATTGAGCCTGATGACGAATTAGTTTGCGCTGGGCGCGCTATCGGGATCTGCTTTGGTGATTGATGAAGAATAGCGTGAAAGTCTTTTGCCATACTAAAGAATATGTGTAACAAAAATGAAGGAGGGGTTATTATGCTCGCTAAAGTGAGCCAAAAAGCTCCTGATTTCTCCATGTCGACAACAAAAAACCTTGATGAACTTGACCACCTGGCTCGACTTTCGGACTATTGTGGCAAGTGGCTGATCATGTTTTTCTATCCAATGGATTTCACGTTTGTCTGCCCGACAGAAATACGCGGCTTCAATTCACGGCTAGAGGAATTCAAAAAAATGAATGCTGAGGTGCTGGGGGTTAGTACAGACAGTATTTTCAGCCATCGCGCTTGGATCAAAACGCCACCGACTGCTGGTGGACTTGGCGAAATTCGCTATCCGCTTGCTTCAGACATAACAAAGCAAGTCGCCCGCGATTATGGGGTTTTGTTGGAAGAGAAGGGTGTTGCATTACGGGGTCTGTTTATCATTGATCCTGAAGGTGTTTTGCGCTACCAGGTAATTACCGATGAAAACATCGGGCGTAGTGTGGATGAGACGCTACGGGTGTTACAGGCCTTGCAGACAGGCGGACTCTGCCCGATCGACTGGCATCCTGGTGACAGAACCCTGTAAGTTATATTTTACACTCAGCCGCACTCCAGATTTTCTGTGGGTGTGGCTTTTTCTTCAAATGTATAAATGATAGTTTGCGCGGCAATGATTACAGTGTTCTCAAATTTTGTGAGGAGGTTGTAACATGGGCGCGACAGACTTTTACGCACAGCAGTCAGATATATTGAATAAGTTGCGGGTATTGCGTGAAAATAATCCAGAACGCAGTGTATCTTCTATTCTTAAAGACTGGCGCTTGACAGCTATTAAAAATCGTAAGAAAATTCCCCCAATAGGGCTTCATTGACGAGCTTTTCGGTAAGTGATATGATTAGCAGGATAATTTTACCCGAAGGAGCAAGTATGAAGCAGAGGTTTTCTTTTTGCCCTAAATGTGGTGGAAAACTGGATTATGTACCGCGTGGTGGAATCGATCGTCTTACATGTGAGTCTTGTGATTATATAATGTATGAAAATCCGGTAGTTGGCGTGGCGGGAATTTATCTACAGGAAGGCAGAATCTTGCTGGGCCGACGTTCCCAAACATCTACATATCCTGGCTTATGGTGCATTCCCTGTGGCTATGTAGAATATAATGAGGATGTACAGGAAGCTGTGAAAAGGGAATTTCTTGAGGAAACAGGACTACGTATCAAACCGGAGTGTGTTTTCACCGTACTTTCTAATTTTCATAATCCCCAAATGCATACAGTCGGGATTTGGTTTTCGGTCAGTGTGCTGGGCGGGAGTATCAAACCAGGCGACGACTTAGACCAAGTAGCTTTTTTTTCACTTGACTCTGTTCCGGATTTGGCGTTTCCTACAGACCATACGGTCCTTGCCATGCTCCGTGATCGCATGATAAAATAGGGGAACGTATCCAAATTAGAAAGGGATGACATAGTGAGCGAGACGCTTATTGCAATTATTATCGGTATTGTAGAGGGAATAACAGAATTTCTGCCCATTTCTTCGACCGGGCATATGATTTTGGTTGGTTCGCTTTTGGGATTTGAAGGTGAGAAGGCCAGTGTGTTCGAAGTATTTATCCAGTTAGGTGCAATTCTATCAGTTCTTATCCTTTATCGCCAGACCTTCTTCAACCTATTTCGACCGCGCAAACTTCAAGGCGGCGGATTCACTATTTGGCATATCTCGGCAGGAATTTTGCCAGTCTTGGTTGTGGGATTTTTGCTGCATAAGCCAATTAAAACATATCTCTTTTCTCCGTTAACTGTCATTATTGGCTTGATTGCTGGCGCGATCCTTATGCTGGCGGCTGAAAAATTTTCTGGCAGACCGATGACTCGCCAACTTGATGAAATTAGTATTCGCCAAGCGACGATAGTCGGTTTATTTCAGATGTTATCTCTCTGGCCTGGGTTTTCGCGCTCTGGTTCAACTATTGCTGGAGGGTTGTTTTTTGGCCTAAGCCGTAAGGCTGCAGCTGATTTCTCATTTGTTATTGCGGTACCGCTAATGTTTGCCGCTTGTTTATACGACTTGCTAAAGATTTGGCATACCTTAAGCATGGCTGATCTGAGCATGTTCGCTACTGGATTTGTTGTTGCGTTTTTTGTTGCGTACTTGTCAATCGTCTGGTTTCTGGGTTTCCTCAACAAATCCACTCTGGCTGCGTTTGCCTATTACCGCTTCGTAGTCGCTGGACTATCCTATTATTATTTCTTTGTTCGGTAGCAGTATCTGACAATAGTAAAGTGAAAAAGTAAATAAAAAGGTGTTGACATACCGAATTTAGTATTATATAATAAGTTTCGTCACTAAGACAGCAAACAATGTTTTCAGCGCTGGCGTAGCTCAATTGGTAGAGCAGCTGACTTGTAATCAGCAGGTTGGGAGTTCGATTCTTCTCGCCAGCTCCATGAATTTCATACGGAGGGGTTCCCGAGTGGCTAAAGGGAGCAGACTGTAAATCTGCCGTCGACGACTTCGCTGGTTCGAATCCAGCCCCCTCCACCAATTTTACATCGCGGGATGGAGCAGCTGGCAGCTCGTCGGGCTCATAACCCGAAGGTCGCAGGTTCAAATCCTGCTCCCGCAACCATTTGATTTCACGAGAGGTGAGGGGTTAGAAGTGTGAATAACATTTCTACCTTGATCCCAATATTTTTTTCTTATCTTGCATCTAGCATATCACTGTCCTAATTCACATCGCGGGATGGAGCAGCTGGCAGCTCGTCGGGCTCATAACCCGAAGGTCGCAGGTTCAAATCCTGCTCCCGCAACCAGAATTTTTTGCTGATGTAGCTCAGTCGGTAGAGCGTATCCTTGGTAAGGATAAGGTCACCGGTTCAATCCCGGTCATCAGCTCCAGCATATAATCGGCGGCGTAGCTCAGTTGGCTAGAGCAATCGGTTCATACCCGATCGGTCCGCGGTTCGAATCCGTGCGCCGCCACCAAAACCTTGTATTTTACAAGGTTTTTTTATTTTTGGCAGGAATTTTTATTTGCAACTAGAATATGTTACTGGTACACTGGAAACATTGAATTTTATGGGCACTGTTCTATGTTCGCTAATATCTCGGATAGCAGGAGGAATTGAGAATGGCAAA